>DATIPQ010000024.1 GCA_035471785.1 Acidobacteriota bacterium | reverse complement strand
GGGGACATTTCGGCGTTTTTCAGGTGCTTGTCGAGAAATTGGGCGGAGCGGCGGAAGGCGGTTAGCCAGGATTCGTAGCGCAGAAAGCCGTGGACTTCGTCGGGGAAGACGAGTTGCTCGAATTCGACGCCCTGCTTGCGCAGGCTTTCCACCAGGTCGACCGATTCGCTGAAAGGCACGTTGCGGTCGTCGTCGCCGTGGATGAGCAATACCGGCGAACGCCAGCTTTCGATGGACGCCATGGGCGAGGACTCGAAGGCCAGGCGGGCGGCCTCCGGATACTCCAGCGGTTCATATTCGCGGATAAAGTTCTGGATGACCACGTTCCAGTCGTGGACGCCGTGCACGTCGACTCCCGCGGCGAAGAGATGGGAAGCACGGGCCAGTCCCAGGGCCGTCAGGTATCCCCCGTAGGAACCGCCCCACAGTCCGATGCGCTGGCCGTCCACGTCCTCGCGTCCGCGCAGGTAGAGTCCGGCCCCCAGCACGTCGTTGAATTCGCTGGCCCCGGTGGCTCCGTAGTTTTCAGCCTCCCTGAATTCCATGCCGTAGCCGATTCCACTGCGGTAGTTGACGCTCATGACCACGTAGCCCTGCGAGGCCAGGTACTGATTGAAGGCGTAGCAGTTGTGATAGTAGTTGCTGTAATGCCATCCCAGCAGCATCTGACGTCGGGAGCCGCCGTGGAAATAGAGCATGGCTGGATGTTTCTCCCCGTCCTCCCGCTGAGGCGGGAGGAAGAGCTGCCCATGAATGGGAAGGCCGTCAGCCCCGCTGAAGACCACCTGGCGGGGCTCCACCAGGTGTTGCAGCGGGAAGTCGTCGGGCAGGCTGTCCGCTGCCAGCGGACGCACCTGTCCCTCTTCCAAAAGAGCCGGATGGGCCGGATGCTTGCCGGTGGACTGGATCAAGGCCAAGCGTCCCTCGGCCAGCGGAGTGGGGGCCCACTCGTTGGAGGCGCCCGAAGTGAGCTGCCGGGGGGCGCCTCCGGCCGCATCCACCCGCCACAGGTGACGCCGGTCGATGTCGCCCTGGTTCGAGGAGTAGATCAGCGAAGAACCGTCGCGTCCCAATTCCACCTGTTCCACCTCGAACTGGCCGGGAGTCAGCAGGCGGGCCGACCCACCCCGGGCGGGAACGGCCCAGAGGTGAGTCCATCCATCCTTTTCCCAGGGGAAAACCAGGTATCCGTCCTTGCTCCAGAAGAGCTGGGAAGAAGCGACGATGTTGCGGAAAACGCTGCCGCGCCCTTCCTCGGCCCTCCACACCTGGCGGGCCTGACCGCTTTCCAGATCGACCACCCGAATCGACCAGGGATGGCCGCTTCGGCGCGGCTTGAAGGCAAAGTGCTCGCCGGTGACGGGAATCCGGATAAACGCCACCTGGCGGCCGTCGGGAGAAAACACGGGGGAAAAGTCGCCGTCCACGCTGGCATCGGGGAAGCGCAGCGATTTCTCCTCCAAGCTGTAGATGCCGACATAACCGGTGGGTCCTCTGCGGCTGACCAGCGCCAGGTGTGCGCCGTCGGGGGAAAAACTGAGCCAGGAGAGTCCGCCCCGGGCCTTAAGCAAAGGCTTGGGCTCGCGCTCCTCTCCCTCGGGGGGAGTCTGCAAATCCAGCCATTGGAGTCCGCCGCCGGCCCTGAAGATGAGACCGTCGCCCCGGGGCGAAACCAGTGGCGAAGAACCCTCGGCAAGCCTCTCAACCGATCCGCTCTCGAGGTCGGCCATCCAAACGGCCTGTTCCACCCCGGCCGGATTGTGGGTGGGATTGGGCAACTCGCCGAAGCGGTTGGGCCCGTCCCCCCGTACGAAGATCACCTTGGAGGAGTCGGGCGTCCAGGAGAGGCTGGAAAGTGTGGTGCCGTCGTCCTGAGTCCACTCGGTGAGGCGGCGGCCCTGCCAGTCAGGCGCCTCGGCCACCCAGACGTTGCGGGCGCCTTGCTCGTTGAAGACCCAGGCCACCCGCTTTCCGTCGGGAGAGGCCTGCATGCCCGCAGGGAAGGGAGCGCTCATGATCTGTTCCAGAGTGAAAGGCGCGGACTCTTGCCCCTGCACCACCGGACTCAGAAGAAGAACAAGAAAAAAGCTGACAAAACCTGCCTGACGCATACGGATCCCCCCTCCGTCGTTTCCATTCAAAGGCCCCGGAACGCCTCCGGTGCCGCCACCATCGATAATGCCTCATTGCCGGCCCGCCGCCTAGTGCCACCAGGTGGCCAACAAGTTCACACACGAATCAAGTCTCGGTGACCGCGGTGAAGGCCCAATGTTCTCGGCGCTATGAGGCTGCCGTCAGTTAGTAGCCGCGCGAATCAGCGAAACCAGCAACATGCGATCGCGACAGAAGAGGGGAAGCTCAACCACTTTCTCGCCCTTTAGGACGTCGACCGTGTAGTGAGATCCGGAGACGACGCTGGGCAATGAAAGCGAAGTAGACCCGTGCAGTTTGCGGGAGACGTTACCCGCAATCATGTTGGTGATTTCTCCCAACACGTCCTTGACGTTTTCGTCCACCTGCGAACATTCCGTCATCAGCAGGATGCCGGCCAAGGTGCAGGCCATATCTCCCGAGCACTCCAACAGAATGGACCCGTTCCAATCTCCGGTCAGGGAAACGCTGGAGGTGACCTTCACCCCTGGCGCCGCCGCAGCGGCCACCCAAGCGCTCTCGACCTGCAATCCCAACATCGAGTCAAATATCCCCTCTACGGCTTCAAAAAGTTGCTCCTTGGACAGTTCCTTCAATTCGAGGCTCCCGCTGACGACCTGGGACGTGACATCTCCGTTCGCTGAGTGTCCGCATTGTAGCGCAGTGAAGTTGCAATGGCTATTACTTGCTGCCGAAAGACACGATGCCGGTTCAAGAGAGGGAAAGCGTGCTTCATCAACTTGGCCAGGAGGGACAGCCCGTCCATGCGCGGCATTTTAGAGTTGGTTGGTGGCGCCGTTGGAGCGTATGGAAACGGCTCCGTCAGACAATCTCAGACTCATGGTGCGGGAACAGGTCCCCCCCACGTCCTGGGCCTTGATCGGCACCTGATTCTTCCACAGCAACTTGCGCAGGATGGCGTAGTTGCGCTTGCCGATCTGGAACTGATCTCGGCCGCCCTGCAGATTGGCCCCGCCGGCCACCTTGACGACCATGCGGTTCTTCTCGGCGCCCAGCTTGTAGCATTCCTTAAAGAGCTGGGGAATGCCGGTGTCGACGAACATGTAGGGCCGCTGCGCCGCCTTTTCGGGGTCGATGTTGGAGAGGGGCAGCATGACGTGAAGCAAGCCTCCCACCTTGGCCTCGGGATCGTAGACGGCGATTCCCAGGCAACTGCCGAGAGCGTAGGTGATGAGTTCCTCGCCTTCGTCCCCTCCGACATACATCTCGGCGATGCCCACGATTCGCTTCATGTCCCTGCTCCTACCTCTCGCCGCCTGAAGCGGGTTTGCGATAGACGGCGGGCTGGACGAAGCGGTAAGGGTGAGAGAGTCCGGTCAGGCTCTCGGAATGGCCGATCAGGAGGTATCCTCCCGCCTGCAGCAGTTCAGCGAAACGGCGCACCAGCCGCTGCCGGGCGGGCTTGTCGAAATAGATCATGACGTTGCGGCAGAAGATGACCTGGAAGGGCCCCTTCATGGGCCAGCGGCTGACCAGGTTGAGCCGCGCGAAGGCCACCATGTCAAGGATGGCGGGGCTGGCCCGGAAGACGTCTCCGAAAGCCGCTTTTTCACGCTGAAAATAGCGACTCAGCATGGCCGTCGGAATGGTGGAGACGGTTTGCTCCGCAAAACATCCCCGGCGAGCCCGGGCCAGCGCCTGAGTGGAGAGGTCGGTGGCCAGCAGCCGGATGTCGCGCTCTTCAAAGTCGGAAAAGTGCTCGCGCAACAGCATGGCGATGCTGAGGGGTTCCTCTCCCGACGAGCATCCCGCGCTCCACATGCGTACCGTGCGACGGTTCTGCAGGCAAGGCAAGATCACCTGACGCAGAAAGCGGAAATGCTCTTCTTCGCGGAAAAAACTGGTCTTGTTGGTCGTCAGGGCGTCCAGCATCGAGGTCAGTTCGCCCTCGTTTCCGATCTGCTGGACGTATTGCAGGTAGTCGTCGAAACTGTTCAGTCCCAACTGCCCGATGCGCTTGTTGAGACGGGTCTTGACAAGTTCTTCCTTGCCGGATTTCAGGTCGATGCCGGTCAGCCGGTAGACGAACCGGCTGAGCTTCTTGAACTGTTCGGGGCTCAATTGCAGCGAGTGCGCACTGGCCCGGACTCCGCCCGAGAGCGGCCGCTCTTCGACAGAGCCTTTTACGGTGCTGGACCGTGCAGGTCGATGTTGAGGTGGTGCCATGGTTAGAAGTCTTCCAGCAGCGCCTCAGAATCAGAGTCGCTGAAGGGAATCAGCCTCTCGGCTTCCGAGGGTTGCCGGCCGCTCCGTCCGTTGCCGCAACTGCTTCGGCGGGAGGTGTCGTGGCCACGCTTGCCGTGCAGAGGCGGCCTCTCGGACCGTCCTGAGCCGTTGAGCCGGCTCTGGCTGAGCCTGAACTGGCGCACCAGACTGAGCAGTTCCTCGGCCTGGCTGTTGAGCTCCTCTGCTGTAGCCGCCGATTGCTGCGAATTGGCGGCCGTCTGCTGCGTCACCTGATTGATTTGCTCCGCCGCCTGGTTGACCTGACCGATCCCTTCTTCCTGCTGTTCGGAAGCGGTGGCGATCTCGCTCATCATCTCGGACACTTTCTGCACTTTCTGGTCGATTTCGTCCAGCGCCTTGAGGACTTCTTCGTTCATCTTGACGCCGTCGTCGGCGCTGCTCACCGAATCCTCGATCAGGGCCGAAGTATTCTTGGCCGCATCGGCTGAGCGTATGGCCAGATTGCGCACCTCTTCGGCGACCACCGCGAAACCGCGTCCGGCATCTCCGGCCCGAGCCGCTTCTACGGCGGCGTTGAGGGCCAGAAGGTTGGTCTGAAAGGCGATCTCGTCTATGGTCTTGACGATCTTGGCGGTTTCGTCGGCGGACGACTTGATCCGCTCTACGGCTGCGGAGAGCTTGCCCATGCTCTCCACGCCTTGCCGGGTGGTGGCGCAGGCGTCTTGGGAGAGTCCGGTGGCTTCGTGAGCGTTGGCGGCGTTTTGCTTGGTCATCGAGGCGATTTCCTGCAGGTTGGCTGCAATCTCCTGCAGGGTCGAGGCCTGCTGGGAAGCGCCCTGAGCCAACGACTGGCTGCCGCTGGAAATCTCCTCCGAAGCCGAGGCCACCTGCATGGAGGCCTGGTTGACTTGGCTCATGCCGTCGTCCAGCGACTGCAGCGCCGAGTTGAGGGCTTTCTTCATGCGGGCGTGATCGCCTTTGTAGTCCCCGCGCATGCGCCGGCTGAGGTCGCCCTCGGCCACCATTTCCAGCACCTCGATGGCTTCGCTGACCGGATCGACGATGGCTTCTACCAGTTCCTGGAGACCCTCCATCATGGGACGGTAGGCCTCGCCCAGAATCTCCAGGTTTCCACGCTCGCTGAGCTTCCCGTCTTTGTAGGCTTCTATGAGGCGCTTGACCTCGCGCCCGTAGGTGGCTCGTTCGTGGGTTCGTCTTTTCCAGAAATTAAACATGACTCTCGTCTCCTGATGATCCGTTTCGAGCCATCGGGCGGCGCACGTCTGGGGCGGAAAGAGCTTTCTCGATGTCGAGCAATAGCTTGACCTCGCCGTCCGGCCTGCCGACTCCCAGGATGTAGTCTGTGGCGATATCCGAGCCGAAGGAGGGCGCTTGATCGATCTGATTTGCCTCAATCTCAACCACTTCCGAGACCCTGTCCACCACGACCCCCGTTTTCCCTCGCTGGGACTCGATAACGATGATGCAGGTCTGCCGGCCGTCGTCCTGGGCGGGCAGGCCGAATTTTCGGCGCAAGTCGACGACGGGGATGACTTTGCCTCGCAGATTGATCACGCCCCGAACGTGCTCGGGCGTCCTGGGCACGGGAGTAATGGGTACGACGCCGATGATTTCGTGTACTTTGAGAATCTCCAGTCCATATTCCTCATCGCTCAGAAAGAAGGTCAGGAATTTCCCGCCCGGTGAAGCGTTGCTTGAATGATTTCCGTTTTGGGCTTTTTCAGTCATGTCTACTTCTCCCTCCGCTCCAGCCCTCAGGCGGCCGAACGTGCCTCCGTTCCGCCCGAGCTGGGCAGGTTTTGAGCCATCTCCACGAGTTCTTCGGTATCGATGATCAGGCCCACGCGGCCATCGCCCAGGATGGCGCCTCCAGACACCCCGGGGACCGGGTCGATGCCGCCTCCCAGCGACTTGGCGACCACTTGCTGCTGTCCCAGCAGGTCGTCGACCATGAGAGCGCAGCGGCGCTCTCCTTCACCCACCACGACCAAAATGGCCTGGGTGGGGTTGCGGCTGGCTCCGGGTATCTTGAAGAGGCGGTTGAGGCGGTAAAGGGGCAACAATTCCCGGCGCAACATAACCATCTCGCCGCGTCCTGAAACAGTCGAAAGGGCCGCTTTCTCCGGGCGGAAGCTTATGTGAATGTCGATGGCGGGAATGATGAAGCGCTCCTCTCCCACCTGAACCAACATGCCGTCGGCGATGGCCAGCGTGAGCGGCAGCACCATGGTGAATGTGGCGCCTCGGCCCCGCTCTGAAGCTACCTGGACGCGTCCATGAAGGGATTCGACGTTGCGCCGCACGACATCCATCCCCACCCCGCGTCCCGAGACGTCGGTGATCTCCTCGGCGGTGGAGAAGCCCGCGGCGAAGACAAGCTCGAAAGCCTCGCGGTCGGAAAGATCCTGGCCGGATTCGATGAGTCCTTTCTGGACGGCCTTTTCGATGATCTTCCCGCGGTCCAGTCCGCGTCCGTCGTCGCGCAGTTCCACCACCACGTTGCCGCCGGACTGGCGGGCCGAGAGCCACAGGCTTCCCGCGCGCGACTTGCCGGCCTCCTGCCTCTCCCGCGGGGACTCGAGACCGTGGCCGCAAGCGTTGCGTACCATGTGGACCAGGGGATCTCCGATGACGTCGACCATGTTTCGATCGATCTCGGTGTCCTCACCCATGGTGATGAACTCGATCTGCTTGCCCTCCTTGCGCGCCAGATCGCGCACCAGGCGCGTCATCTTCTGAAAAGTGGGCCTAAGCGGGACCATGCGCATGGAAAGGCTGAGATCTTGCAACTCGCGGATGATTTTGCCGGCGTGGTTGACCTTGCGCGCCAGGGAGTAATTGCGCTGATTGAGCAGCAAGCGGTCCTGGGCCACCATGGACTGAGCGATCACCAGCTCTCCAATCATGTCGATGAGGCGGTCGAGACGGTCGGTACGCACCCGCAGCGAGGATTTCTGCGAATTGGCCTGCTTCTGCGACCGCAGCGCCTGGGCCACGTCGGAAGCCTTCACCTTGCGGGAACGCACCAGGGCCATTCCCAGCGGCTCGTCTCCGCGGGTGGCTTCGACCTCTTCCACTACTTCCCGCGTGACGGCCCCTCGGGAGACCAGGATGTCGCCCAGGCGGTGGCTCACCGGAGCAGCAGGCTCGGCCTCGCCGTCGGCGGTGATTCCGTTGCCCTCCGGATCTTCCAGAATGCGGCAGACCCGGGCGAAGTCGGAAGGCAACTCGACGGGCTGACCGCTCTCCAGTCCGGCCTTTACCGCCTTAAGGAGTTCGCCCAGCACATCCACGCTGCGAAGGGCCAAGTCGGCGAATCCTCCAGCGCACTCGATTCGGCGCTCGCGGATGCGCTGGAAGAGATTCTCGGCCAGATGGGCCAGACGGGACACGCGGTCCAAACCCAGGAATGCCGAAGTTCCCTTAATGGTGTGAAAGGAACGGAAGACGGTGTTGATGCCTTCCATGTCGTCGGGATTGCCTTCAAGGTCGAGCAAGGCGGCCTCGGCCGCATCGATGGCTTCTCCGCTTTCGGCGATGAACTCCTCCATCAAGTCGGCATCGACGTCCTGCGGAAGAGCCTGGACTGCAGGTTGCGGCGGCGCTCCGGCCTCCGGCGGGTCCTCTTGCGGGGAAGGGTTTGCTGGTGCAAGCGGCTCAGCCTGGAGGGCCTCGGCCCACAGACGGTCCTCTTCGTCATGCAGGTCCTGCTCTTTTTGCTTCTGGCGTTCCTCAGACATTTCTTTCCTCATCGGCAGCAAAGGCCCTGAGCTTCAGGCGTCCGGCCCTTCACGACCGCAGGCTCCATGCGGATTCCGCCGGCTCCTCGGCCCTGACTCCTACGCAAGCAAGATGCATGCCATAGCGGAAAGAATATAGAGTCCTTGTATTCGACAGCGGACTGCGACAAGCCCTTGGCGCCGGGCGGAAGCATGTCGTTGAAATGACGGCCTGAGGTGGAAGCGCTCAGAGGTCGCGGGAGGGAAGGTAGAGATCGACGCGGGAGCCGTCGTGGCCGCTGTGAATGTCCATGAAGCCCCGCTGGGCGGAGACGATTCCCCAGGCCACAGTCAAGCCCAACCCGGCTCGGGAATTGCTGGAGCCGACGAAGGGCAGCAAGGCGTCTCCGGCGGGTTTTACCGAGAACGCTCCGCCTTCGTCGGCTACCGAAACCAGCAGGTAGCTTCCTGAGGGAATGATAAGGGCGTTGCCCAAGCGGTCCTCGTTGAGGGCCAGATCGCGGGAAGCAATCTCGATCACTCCGCCCGAGGGCATGGCCTGGCAGGAATTGTCGACCAGCTCCTGCAGAGCACGCAGCAGCAGCGACGGATTGGCCCGAAGCGGACTGCGGCCCTCCAGCCGCGCCTCCAGCGAGTATGGGGAGCCCGCAGGCAGCTCCTTCTTCAACTCTTCCAACAGCTCCTCCAGCATGGTGCGCGAATCTTCGACGTATTGCAGGCGCTTGGGGGCATCGCCGCAAGTCAGGTGGAGGCGTCCGGCCAGATCCATGGCCGAATGGGCCGCACCGAGAACTTGTTTCAAGCGATCCTGGGCCTCTTCGCCGTCTTGGTTTGAAAGCGCTTTCAGGGCCGCCTCGCCGGCCGCCAGCACGGTACTCAGGCTTTCGTTGATCTCGGTGGACACGCGTCGCCCCATTTTGCCCAGTTGGCTGAGGCTGGCGGCCCTGGCCTGAAGCGGCTCGAGCTGGGATTGGCGGCGCCGGTCGACGGCCACCGCGCTGTAGCCGAGGGCACTTCCGTCTCCGGCCAGACGGAGGGTTGAAAAGAGGAGGCAGTGGACGGGGATGCCGTCGCTGCGCAGCATCTTGACCTGCAACTCGCCTGACTTTCCGCCTTCCAAAGAGCGTCGCAGACGCTTCAGGGAAGGCGCCGTCATGAGGTCTTGGTCGGTCAGCTCGAGGGATTCGTCGAGGGAATAGCCGAGCAGTTGCTGGGCTGCCAGGTTGAAATGAAGCACCGAGCCCTGACGGTCGGCGATGTACATGGGCAGCGACGATTCCTCGAAGAAGGTCTTGTAGCGCAGGGCCCGCTGCTGCATCTCGGCTTCGGAAGGAAGCCGCTTATTGCGCATGCGTAGTTTCTCGCGGGCGAACTTCGAGTTTTGGGAGATTTCATCTTCCAGCAGACGCCGCAGCCGTCTGCTGGTTTCCGCTGAGGAAGAGCTGAAATGGAGTCCGAATCCCTGAACCGGCTCCTCCTGATCGGGCAGCCGATACCATCCCGAGTGCACCACCTTGGCCAGGAACTCGAATTCTTCCGGGTTTTTCTCAGTCTGGAAGGTGAAGACCAGTTTGGTGCCGGCCTCGGGTATCGACTCGGCGATGACGAATGCCCCCTCGGCAGAAAGTTCGGCGAGCAGGCCTTCCTGAGGACGGGCTTCGAATTGAGGGTCGTCCCAGGTGAAGCTGCACTGCATACTGACCAGCCATCGTGGGGCGCGGAATCGGCGAGTCGTCATGGGCCTACTCTACCGCAGATTGAGGGCCCCGATGGCCTCAGGAAGCCACGGGGAATCCCTGGACAGCCTCCTCCATGGTGGAAAACACTGGAGTGCTGCTGGTTTCGGAGAACTGCCGCAGCATGCGGGCCAGGGAGGGATCGGGAACCATGATGCTGAGGCGGATTCCCAGATCGCCGGCCGATTTCTGGATGGAACTGACGCAGGAAACCACCGACATGTCGGTTTGGGTGGCTTCCGACATGTCCAGCAGCAGCCTCTCGTAGCCGCTGTCTGCGATGTCCTGCATGGCCTCTTCGGCCTTGCGCAAGGCCTGCTGGGCGAAGGCGGCGGCCGAAATGGAGTGCTCGGAGAGAGGAGGGAAGTGGAAGGCCGCGTAGTCGCCTTCATAAGTGAGCAGTTCTTGAGAGCCGGCCAGGTTGGCCTTGACGCAGGTGCGGATGGAACGCTCGTCGAAGGGCTTGATGAGCATGTCATGAAAGCCGGCGCGGCGGGCCCGCCCCATTTCGTCCCGCATGGTGCGGATGGCCATGGCCACGAAACGCGACTTTTTGAGTCCCTCGTCGGCCCGCATCATGCTGAAGATCTCGAAGACGTTCTGGCCTGGGATGACCAAGTCGAGGAGCAGCACCTGGGGAACATACTTGCCGGCCAGTTCCACCGCCTCGTAGGGTTGGGAGGAAGTTATGACGGTGGCATCGTCGGAGAGATAGCGGCGAGCGGCTTCGAGGACGTTTTCTTTGTCGTCCAGCACCAGGACCTTGGGTTTTCCGTCTTCTTCAGGTTGGCCTTGGCCCTCATCGTCCTCCTCATCCGACAGGCCCAGGGCCGTGGAGACCTTCTCCATCAGGAGTTCCTGATTGAAGGGCTTGACGATGTAGTCGCTGATACCCATCTGGATCAGCGAGACCACCATCTCTCTGCGCGATTCGGCGGTCAGCATGAGCACGGGGATCTTTTCAGTCTGAGGATCGGAGCGGATCTGCCGCAGGCATTCCTGGCCGTCCATGATGGGCATGGTGACGTCCAGGATGATGAGGTCGGGTCGTTCGCGCTTGGCCGTTTCGAAGCCTTGCTGGCCATCGGCCGCCTCGATGACGTCGAGGTCGAGCGGCTGCAAGTAGCGCTTCACCAGCAGACGGATGGTCCGGCTGTCATCTACCGTCAGTACTTTCATCGAATCCTCCGCAGAAAGTCTTACGACCTCCTTATCGGTTGCCGGAATCGATGCTTTAGGCTTGCCGGCTGGGGAGCTGGACGAAGTCTACTGGGATTCTTCCTTGACGTACTGCTCGTACTCCTCGGCGCTCATCAACTCGTCCACTTGATCGGGGTCGGCCAGGCGGATTCTGACCAGCCAGCCGTTGTTGTAGGGGTCATCGTTGACCAGTTCAGGAGAATCTTCCAGATCTTCATTGATCTCGACGACTTCCCCGTCGACGGGCATAAAGATTTCGGAAACGGCCTTGACCGATTCCAGGGACCCGAAGGCGTCGCCCTGGGAGAAATCGGAGCTTTCTTCAGGCAACTCAACATAAACAACGTCACCCAGTTCGCTTTGGGCGTAGTCGGTGATGCCGATGGTTCCGATGTCTCCATCCACCAGCAGCCACTCGTGATCCTTGGTGTAGGAAAGCTCGTTGGGCACGTCCATAATCCGAATCCTCCGTCGTTGTTTTCAGTTCAGCGTTGGTCCCTTTAAATCGGCCCGTTGCGACGCCCACAGGATAAGGGCATCGGGCGCCGCGCTTCAAATCTTTTCTTGGCTGTCTTCAGTCTTTTTTGTAGAAAGGCTTGGCCACGACTTTGGCCGCCGCCCGGCGCCCCCGGATTTCGATTTCGAAACTGCGGCCCTCTTGGGCGGCCTCCAGGGGCAGATAGGTCAGGCCGATGTTCTTCTCCACCGTGGGCCCGTAGCTGCCGCTGCGGACGCGGCCCACCTCCTGCCCTTCGAGGATGACCGGATATCCGTCGCGGGCGATGCCGCGATCCACCATTTCGAAAGCGATGAGCTTGCGCTCGAGGCCCTCTTCCTTCTGGCGCCGCAGTGCTTCGCGTCCGATGAAGTCATCGCTCTCAAGCTTGGCGATCCACCCCAGGCCGGCTTCCAGGGGCGTGGTAGTGGAATCGATGTCGTTGCCGTAGAGGGGAAAACAGACCTCCAGCCGCAAAGTGTTGCGGGCGGCCAGTCCGGCCGGTTGGATGTCTTCTCCCTCTCCCGCCTTCAGCAGGGCGCGGAAGACCTGCTCGGAGTGGCGCGGATCGAGATAGATCTCGAAGCCTGCCTCGCCGGTATAGCCGGTGCGTGAGATGATCGCGTCCACGCCGTCCACCTGCCCGACCTGGAAGCGGTAGTAGCGGATGGCCGACAGGTCGCTGGCGGTGAGACGCTGCAGGACGTCCTCCGAGCGCGGGCCCTGGATGGCGAATTGACTGTAGAAATCGCCCACGTCGCTGGCCTCAGCCTCGCCGCTCAGGTGCTCCGACACCCATTTGAAGTCCTTGTCCCGGTTGGCGGCGTTGACGCAGATGAAGATGCGCCGGGTACTGAAGCGGTAGACCACGATGTCGTCGACGAAAGTCCCCTCGGGGGTGAGGAAGGCCGAATACTGGGCCTGGCCGTCCTCGATGCGCGTCAAGTCGTTGCAGGTGAGCCGCTGGGCGGCCTGCAGCGCTTCAGGACCGGTTATTTCGATCTCACCCATGTGGGAGACGTCGAAAATCCCCACCGATTGACGGACGGCTTGATGTTCCTTCAAGGTGCCGGCGTACTGCACGGGCATCGACCAGCCGGCGAACTCTACCATGCGGCCGCCTAGTTGCTGGTGCAGCGAGTGGAGGGCTGTCTTGCGTAAATTCAATGGGTGCTCTTCCTAATGGTTAAGAACAAGATCCTTGGCCAGACAGTTCGAGCAGATCGGCAAACCGGCTCGAAGCGCCTGCGGACGCAGGAACTATAACACGTTCATAGGGCCGTTTCGCGTCCCTCCGGCGGGGCTCTGCCAGTGCCGCCTACAAGGTGGCGGGGCAGTACGCTACAATGGGTCGGCAACTAAAACGATTGAGAAAGGAGCAGAATATGGGCAGCGTACTGAAGAAGAAGAGAAAGCGCCGTGGAAAGCTGCGCCGCAAGCGTCGGCACCAAATCCGTAAGAACTCTCACGCCAAGTAAAGGCCGGTCCTTCTTCCCTGGGCCGGCTCAATACGTCCAGGGAAGTCTTCCGGCCATCCGTCCTTAGGTTTTTTAAAGGCTTTGGTTTTCCCTCTCCGGCGACTATGAGCCGCAAGAAGAGCAGCGGCGGGTCCCTCACAGGCCGCCCACCTCAATCCCGCCAGTCCAGCCGCTTTCCGCTTGGCCCCTGGACGGGGCTGTTGGGCTTAGCCGGCCTAGCGGTGCTGGCATGGCTGCTGTGGAACGGATTTTTTCAGGGGTCGGCCAACGGTCCCCCGCGCCAGTATCGTTTGCAGGTGCTGCGCCGTATTCCCCACGATCCCAAGGCCTTTACTCAGGGGCTGCTTTGGCACCAGGGCAAGCTCTACGAAAGCACGGGACGCTACGGCGAGTCCTCGCTGCGCAGGATTAATCCCGGCGACGGCCGCGTCGAGGCCGTGAGGCGGGTGGAGAGCGATCTTTTCGGCGAAGGTCTGGCACGGGTCGGCTCCGAACTGTGGATGCTGACCTGGCAGGAAGAAACCGCACTCATCTTCGACCTCCAGTCCTTGCGGCCCCTGCGTCGCCTCAGCTACCGGGGCGAGGGATGGGGATTGTGCCACGACGGCCGCCGCTTCATCATGAGCGACGGTTCCCACCGTTTGACCTTCCGCGACTCCGCTACCTTCGAGGTCGAAGAAGTGGTGGAGGTGTTGCTGGGCGAACTTCCCGTGCGCAGCCTCAACGAGCTCGAATGCGTCGACGAATACGTGTACGCAAACGTGTGGCAGCGCAACGTCATCCTCAAGATAGATCCCGACCGGGGAAGGGTGGTCGGTCAGGTGGACGCGCTAGGCTTGCTCAGGGCAGAAGAATCCCGTGATGCCGACGTGCTCAACGGCATCGCATACGATTCGGAAAACGACTCCTTCTATCTGACCGGAAAGCTGTGGCCTGCGCTCTTCGAGGTCCGATTTGTTGAGCAGTAAGCAGAAAGTGAAGCCAATATGAGAAGCAGTTGGGTGAGAGAACGCAAGGGAGACAACGTCACGCAAATGCACTTTGCCCGCCAGGGGCGGATCACGGAAGAAATGCACTACGTGGCCCGGCGCGAGGGGCTTGATCCTGAAACAGTACGCCACGAGGTGGCGCGGGGACGGGCCATCATCCCCGCCAACATCAAGCACGGCAACCTGGAGCCGATGGGAATCGGCATTAACCTCAAGTGCAAGGTCAACGCCAATATCGGCAATTCGGCCGTCGTCTCCAACATCGATCAAGAGGTCGAGAAGCTTCAGGTGTCGGTCAAGTACGGAGCCGACACGGTGATGGACCTGTCCACGGGCGGCAATATCAACGCCATCCGCCAGGCGGTCATCGACCACTCCCCCGTCCCCATCGGCACCGTCCCCATCTACCAGGCCATTCAACGCGTCAAGGAACCTACCGACCTGACTCCTCGGGACCTGCTCGAGGTCATCGAGATGCAGGCTGAGCAGGGTGTCGACTACATGACGGTGCACTGCGGAATTTTGCTCGAGCATCTGCCGCTGGTGGCAGGACGCATCACCGGAATCGTCAGCCGCGGGGGCAGCCTGATGGCCCAATGGATGGTGCATCACCGCCGCCAGAATCCGCTCTACACCCACTTCGAAGAATTGCTGCAGATCTGCAAGCGCTACGACGTCACCCTGTCTCTGGGCGACGGGCTGCGTCCCGGATGCCTGGCCGACGCCAGCGACCGCGCACAGTTCGCCGAGCTGGAGACGCTGGGCCAACTGACCCGCAAAGCGTGGCAGCAGGACGTCCAGGTGATGATCGAAGGTCCCGGCCACGTGCCCTTTGACCAGATCCAGATGAACGTGGAAAAAGAGCGCGAGATCTGCCATGACGCGCCCTTTTACGTGCTGGGTCCGCTGGTCACCGACGTGGCGCCCGGCTATGACCACATCACCTCCTGCATCGGGGCCACCATGGCGGGATACGCCGGAGCCGCCATGCTTTGCTACGTGACGCCCAAGGAGCACCTGGGGCTGCCCGACGCCGAGGACGTCAAGCAGGGACTGATGGCCTACAAGATCGCGGCCCATGCCGCCGACGTGGCGCGCAAGCGTCCCGGCGCCCGGGCCTGGGACGACGAGTTGTCGAGGGCCCGCTACAACTTCGACTGGAACCGCCAGTTCGAACTCTCGATGGACCCGGAGACGGCTCGGGCCATGCACGACGAGACCCTTCCCCAGGACTTCTTCAAGAGCGCGGAGTTTTGCTCGATGTGCGGACCCAAGTTCTGCTCCATGCACATCAACCGCGAGGTGGAGGAGTTCATCCGCAACGCTTCGCAAGCGGTGGAGCAAGCGACCGGTTAGCCCACGCCGGGAAAGGCCGCACCTCCGTCGCCAAAGCTATGGAGCATAAACTACTCAAAGTGGAGGAGTTGCAGGTTTTCGGCGGCGATGTCGGTTTGGTCGACGACTGAAGCGGCTGCCACGCCCATGGTGATGGCGATGGCCTCGCTGATTTCTTCCTTGCTGGCGCCGTATTCGATGGCCTTCTTGATATGCCCCTTGAGGCAGCCGCTGCACTTGTAGCCCAGGGAAGCGGCGATGGCGATCAGTTCCTTGGTCTTGCGGTCGACGCGGGTCTTGCGGTAAGTCTCGCGGTAGAACTGAAAGTAAACCTTCTTGAAGCGGTCCTCCACCATGGTGTAGGAAGGCCACTTGTCCTGCTCGTTGGTTTCCGCCTGAGACTTCTTTTCCGTTCCGGAATCCTGCGGCGAGGTTTTATGGGCTTGTGCGACGGCCATTTTGCTCCTTCGATTCGGTCTAGCCTTTGCACGTTTCAATACGCTTGCCTGAGAAGGTTGGTTCCCGAAACGCCGGGGGGCCGCGTCAAACGCGGGCCAGTTCGGCTTCGCTGGTGACCTGATTGCGTCCGCTCTGTTTGGACTGATAGAGAGCGGCATCGGCGCGTCCGAAAAAGTCGGAGTGCTTTTCGCCCGGCTTCCAGCAGGCCACTCCGGCCGAAACGGTCACGCGTCCCACCGTCTCTCCGCTTTCGATCCGGCGCACCCTTCCGGCTTCGACGGCCAGACGGATGCTCTCAGCCAGAGCGCAGGCACCCTGCAAAGGGGTGTCGGGCAGCACGATGGCGAATTCTTCCCCGCCATAGCGGGCCGGAGTGTCCTTGCCCTTGGTGGACTGGCGCAGCACCGTGCCCACCTGCTTGAGGACTTTGTCGCCCAGCAGGTGACCGTAGGTGTCGTTGAAGCGCTTGAAGTGATCGATGTCGATGAGGATCAGTCCCAGGGACCGCTCCTTTTCCAAGGCGCCCCGCATGGCGTCCTTCAGAGTCTGGTCGAAAGCTTTGCGGTTGGGCAGTCCGGTGAGGGGGTCGGTGTAGGCTTCGTGGCGGGTCTTGCGCAGTTCTTTGCGCAGGGTATCGACTTCGCGGGCGCTGTCCTCCAGGCGGCGGCGCAAAGTGCCGTTGGACTGCTTCATCATCTCCACGCGGCCGAGTATGCCGCCCACGATCTCGCGCAGTCCGGCGGCGTCGGGGGCGCTTTCCAGGCGGTCCCCGTAGTCGCGCAGAGACTCGTCGAGGCGGTCGGCCTGCTGTCCAGCCTCAAGCATCGAGCCGTGGACGTCTCCCAAGACCCGCTTCAACTCCTCCTGCAGACGCCGCAGGACCTCGGAGTCGGGATCGGAGAGGTACTTGCGGTAGAGTCCGTGGCAGATCTCGTTGGTCAATGACTGGCCGCGCTCCGCCAGGCTGTCGATCTCGGCCTTCAGTTCACGGCAGCTATCAGCCACATACTCGTACCAGACGGCGTAATTGACCGGATTGCAGGGCACCCCGTGACGGGCGATCAGGGGCAGAGCCATGCGCAGGTACTCGGCACTGATTTCCGGCGGTTCATGATATCGGGTGGCAGGCAAATCTTTCTCCTCTACGAAATCAACAAACTTGCTCAATGCTGTTTTTTCTTTATCGGTCAGCGGCCCGGACGACTTCAGACTTAGTGGAGGAAAAATGGAAGATAACGCTTAAACTTAAACAGTGCGAGAATGGCCGACTCGCCTTGCCACTGGGCAGAGGCATAACTTGGAACCTTTGGAACCTGGGAAATGGGACTTGGTCGTTGGCCTTCTAAGGCCTGATCGTCCATTCGGCGTTGGGGTTTTCGCCGTACATTTCGGGACTGTACATGGCCTCCACGCGGGTGGCGGGGAGTTTGAAGGTGCCGGCCTGGTTGAGCCGCAGGGTGTATTCCAGGGTGATGGAGCCCTTGGGAAAGTAGCCGTAGTAGCTGCGGAAATGGCGGAAAGAGCGCTCTTCGAAAGCCTTCCAATAGCGTCCCTGATCGCGTTCGTCCTGCGTGAGCAGGGCGGAATCTCGGCCCAGTCCGCCGCCCAGCACCAGCGAACCGGCCGGAATGGGATCTTCCACTACCACCCAGGTGCGGTCGCTTTGGGCCTCGATTTCCAGGCGCACGCGTACGACGTCGCCCCGCGAGTAGACGCCCTCTTGTTTGACGTCCACGGGCGTGACCGTCTTGGAGACTCGGAAGCCGGCGAAGTCGGGCTCTTGAAGGGGAATGGCGGCGCGGCTGGTGAAGGTGACCCAGGGCGGACGTCCGCCGCTGTGATCGACCTGCAAAGGCGACGGCGATTTGTCGGCGCCCCATCCCTGACTGAGGACGATGTCCGACTCCGTCTCCTGGAAGGGAGTGGTTGCTGCCGGAGCGCTGCTGACCAGCGTGCTCCAGTCGATGGTCTGGGCCAGGCCGTCGAGGTTGACGCGGCTTTGCCCGCCCACCGGCTCGGACTCGAAGAGAGCCGCGAAGCGCTCCACCGCCAGCACACCCCAAGCGTTGGCGGGAGTGGTGTCCCAGTGTCCCCGCCGGCGGCGTTGCAGCACTCCGAGGACCAGCCGTCCCATGTCCTCGTCCCACTGCGAGGTGTCCTGCGACTGCAGCATGGTCAGAAGGGTGCGGGCCGCGTTGAGGTCGGGACTGATCATCAGCCACCACAGGCGGTCGCGCTGCTCCGTCGAGAATCCCAGCGAAGTCCCGCGGAAGTCGACGCGCGAGTTGAGGATCTGAAGAGCTTGGCCCAGGCGCGGCTCGATGTCTTTCACATCGGGGACGCGGCGCAGCACCTCGATCCAGTCGAGCAGGGCCGAAGTGGGCCACAGGTTGGGTTCGACGGAAATGGAATCGAGCAGGTTGGCCTGGGCTTGCTGGTGGCGGGACAGCGCGGCCACGGCGGCCAGCTTGCGGATGGAGAGGTCGGCGGTGGGGAGTCCGGTGCCGCGAATGATGCGTCCTTCGATGAAGCCCCTCAAGGCCTCGAAAATGCGATCGCGGTGCGGCTCCGGGATGTCCCATCCGGCTTCCGAGCTGATGGCCACGAAATAAGAGGTGAGGACGTCGCTTCCCGGCCAGGAACCGGGGAAGTAGCGCAGCAGTCCGTCGCCGTCCATGTAAACGGGGAGCTGGAGCATGAGCCGCTGGTAGGCGTCCTCGTCGCGCAGTGCCACGGCCTGGGAGAGCTTTTGCTCAAAGCAGGTGTAAGGGTATTGCTGCATGTACTCGCGCACCCCGTCCAAGCCGTCCAGCAGGGTCGGACTGAGCCTGACCTCGACCCCGCCCCGGTTGGGCAAAGCCCTCTCGGGAGGCGCGGCACTGAGGCGGATGGGCTGGTCGGCGCGCCGCAAAGTCGACTGGTAGACGCGCACGGGAACGGCGGCGGCGACTTCCTGCTCCACCTTGAGGGAATCGGAAACGTCCGCCGAAGAGGCCATGAGCAGGTATTGCAGCTTGCTGATGCCCGCGGGGACGCTCAGTTCCCATTCCACGACCTTGGACTGGCCTGGCTGCAACTGGGCGGTTTGGGCTTGGGGCTGCTCCAGGTCGGGATGGTCGATCTGCAGCTCGAGGTCGACCACGAGAGGACGCTCAGAAGCGTTGCGGACGGTGAACTCGGCTCTCAGCAGGTCGCCCTCTCGGACTACCGGCGGCAGTCCCGAGAAAAGCATCAGGTCCTGGGTGGCGCGCACCGTAGCCGATCCCCAGCCGAATCGCTGCAGCCGGTCGTTGGCGACGGCGGCGATGCGGAAGGAGGTGAGCGAGTCGTTGAGGGGGATGGTGACGCGGGCCCGGCCTTCTTTGTCGAGCTTGACGCGTCCCTGCCAGAAGAGCAGGGTGTCGAAGAGTTCGCGGGTCAGGTTGCGTCCGCCGCCGCCGCCCGGAGGCAGGGCCTTGAGTCCGTAGTGGCGCTTGCCCACCACCTGCATTTGGGCGGTGGCGGTGGAGACTTCGTAGTTGCGCCTTCCCATCATGGCGGAGAGCAGGTCCCAACTGGTGTTGGGCTGCAATTCCAGCAGCCCTTCGTCGACGGCCGCCACGGCGATTTCGCTGCCCGCGGGAGGCGGCGATCCGTCAGCCTGGCGGACTTCGATTTCAACCGGCACTTTCTCGCGCACCCGGTAGACTTCATTTTCAGGACGCACCGAAACGTCCAGCCGGTGGCGCTTCCATCCCACCTTGATCTCGGCGATGCCCAGCCGGTAGGAGGGCTTGCCCAGGTCGATGAGGGCCGTAGGCTGGACGTTGCCCACCCGCGGACGCAGCAACAGCGCCGAGACAAAGACGTTGGGGGCGCAGGTCTCGCACATGGGCACTTCGATGACCGGATCGCCGGCCCACAGCGGACGCACCCAGGCCTGCAGCACGCCCTCGCGTTCCAGGGTCACCAACGCGGTCGAGTTGCGGAAGGGAGTGCGGGCGTGAAGCCGGGCTGTCTGGCCCGGTTCGTAGCTGACCTGCTCGGGGATGAGGTCGATGCGGTCGTTGTCCGAGGCTTCGAACCACCAGTCGTCCTCGCCGGCCAGCCAGAGGGAGATGTGAGTCACCGACTCGCCTTGAGGCGTGGACAGATGAGCTTCCAGCAGTGCGCTGCCCGAGAAGGATGCCGAGATGCGGCAGGGCAGGCGTCCCAGCAAGTCGGTGGATCCGCTGCACACGTCGCGCTCCACCAGGTTGACTTCGTTGTGGTGCTCGAATGCGTAGAATCCGCCCACCAGCCGCTTGCGCACCGAATAGGTGACCCTCTGATAGAGGTCGACCCGCACCTGGACGTCCTGCTGCGGACGCCCCTGTACATCGGCCGCGGCCACCTGGAAGCGCACGTCCTCAGGCTCGGCCCGCCATCCGTCCGCTTTCAACCCAACCAGGGAAGGCGTGGGCCAAAGGGGCAGGGAAGAGGAGACAGTCTGCGTTTCTCCGGCCGGGTCGCGGAACTCCATCTCGCTGCGCAATTGGGCCGGATAGTTGAAGTCGGGGACGTCCTCCAGCAGGATGCGGGCTCCCCCTTGGGCGTCCAGAGTGGCCTCCCGGCTCTGCAACTGCGACCATCCAGCGCCGTCCGGGGAGTACATGTCTTCACCCTGGGCGGGGCCGGCGGCGAAGTTGAAGCCGTCGAAGCGCTCGAAGTTGACGCCGCGCCGGTTCAACTGGTAGCGGAACTTGACCGGCAGATCGGCGGCGCCTCCGCCGGCCAGATAGCGGACGTTGAGGTCGAATTCCAGCGTTCGCGGACTGACCAGCGGCCCATCGGGGGGACGGATATCGGCGGTCGCTAAGGGCACGCGGTAGTCCTCGACTCTGAAAGTGCCGCTGGGCCACTGCTTGCCCGTCTCCTTGCCCAGTTTCTCGATGAGGCTGGCCTGATAGAAGCCCAGCAGAGCGTCACGGGGGATCTCCCACTCGTTGAGGGCGCTTCCGTCCTCGCTCCAGGTGAGCGGGAGTTGATATTCCTTGCCGCTTCCACTGTGGCGCAAGAGCAGGCCCGCGGGCCGTTCGCGGGCGGGCTCGAAGGCGTTCATGGTGCGCTTTCGCAGCAGGTGCTTCATGTGCAGCGTCTCGCCCGCGCGCAGCAGGGTGCGGGCGAATACGGTGTGGGCGCTCAGCGGCTCTTCGGCGCGCCAACTGGTGGGCAGTCCGTAGCGCCAGGGCTCGATGCCTTCGTTCCAGGAGGTGTGGACGAAGCTCATGTCTTCGCCGGTGGATGCGGTCACCAGCAGTCCGTTTTGGTATTGGCGGTAGCCGCAGCGGGGGATCTGGGCGGGTGGGTCGTCAAAGAAAATAAGTCCGCGGGCGTCGGTGAGTCCTTCGGCCAGCCGGCGTCCCCGGCAGTCCCATACGCTGACGGCCGCCTGGGCCACGGGATTGGCTTGGGAGAGAGACGTTACCCACGCCATCCAGTTCTCGCGTCCTTGCTTGAAGTGGACGGACAGGTCGGTCACCAGGGCCGTAGAGCGCACATACATCGGGCCCGGGCGATCCAGCAGCCGCTCTCCCAAGATCTCGCTTTTCAGTTCTACGATGTAAAGGCCGGGGTCGGGCAGCGGTATGCCCACCACCTCGAAGTCCTCGGACGGGTTGGGCTTGGGAACGCTGATCGTTTGCGTGTCGTCGTCGGACTCGAAGACCGAGTGCTTGCGCGATTCCCACTCGTTTTCCTGCAGCTTGGTCAGCCAGTGCAGCAGGTTCTGGGCGCGGCCCGGTTCGATGCGCAAGGTGCGTCCCGGCAGGGCCGGCTGGCTGCGCAGTCCCGGAAGCTCGCTCTCCACCCGGCGCAAGGTCACCGGCAGGACCGGATCGGCCTTCCACTCCAGAATGCCGAAGTCGGCCGCGAACTTGGCCAGGGGAGGGTAGGCGTCCACGGGGACGGTGAGAGGAAAGCGGGAGGCGTTGACCAACGCGCGTCCGGCGTCGTCGCGCAGTCCCGACGGAAGGTGCAGGGTGAGGTCGGTTTCGGGCGGAAAGGGAGCCTCGAAGATCACCCCGTCAACCAGGTTGATGTTGTTGTCGCGCTGAGCCTCCCAGAGCTGGCCGGAAGGTCCTCGGAGTTCGATCTTGGAGGCCGATTCCCATTCCACCGGAGCCGTGAAGTTGAGCCGTATGTTCTCGATAGGAATGCAATTCTGGCGGGCATTTTCGCGCAAACAACTGAGATTGGCCATGAAGTCGACTCGGGATCTAAAGACCAGCGTCTGCGGCTGACTGGTGGGCACGCCGTTGGCCGACTCGATCCCCTCGTCCCACAGCAAAGTCACCTGCTTCTCGGCCGGAAAGGTCTGGAGGGCTTGCAGCACCACGACTCGAGGACTTTCCAGCGAGTCGCGAAAGCGCCAGTTGGCCTCCAGCAGGGATTTTCGCTCTTCCCCTTCGATCAGCCGCACGCCCACCCTCTCTCCCACGCCTTCCACCAGGAAAGCGGCTCTTTCCAGCACGGTCTGCAAGTCGGGATCGCCGCTTAGTTCCAGCACAAAGGCCTGGTCTTCGGCGATGTTGGTGTGACCTTCATAAGGGTCGGAAGCGAGGACGGCGGGCCCGCCGGTGGAGAAAGAAAAATCCCGCTGTCCCGCCAGGGCTTGGCCATCCAGCGTCTCGAGGCCGGTACGGAGAGTAAAGCGGCAGCGGATGCCTGCTTCCAGATCGCGTTCGAAGTCATAGATCCAGTTGCGGGTGTCTTCCCAGCGCGCCGAGCCAGCCACCGGACACTCGATTGAGAAGGGTTCCTTGTGCGCCTGGGGATCTCCGAAAGGCACCATGGGCTGCGTGAAAACGGCCCTGACCTGACGAATCTGGCGAACTTCACCTTGAGGTGAAAACCGCTCCACGCGCGCTTGAGAACTCGCTTCTTGCTGTGTTGTCGCCAGGACCTGCAGCAGAGAAACCGTCAAGAGTATGAAGATCAGCAGAACCACATCGCGCCGCAGCAGCATCATATTTCACGTCCTTCGGTTGGTTCTTCAATATGGTACTCCCAACCCCGTCAAAGTTCCCGATGGGCGGGTGGTGCCAGCCTAATCGTGCTCCCAGCAGCAAAGACCCGGCCTTGCCCGCTTTCCCGCAGTCGCCGTCCCACGGCTTGCAGCCCGTCCTCCATCTGCTGCCGCGACTCGACCTGGACCAGGTTCTTGTAAAGGTCCTTAATGCCCGAATACTGCTTGAGATAACGGACAATGTGCTTGCGCACCAGAATCAGCGCCACTTTCTCGGTATAGAACTCGGCCATGCGGTCGAAATGCCTGCGCAGAAAGGTGGCCTTCTCCTGGAAGGGCACTTCATCGCGGTTGAGGCGGCGGAAGATCCAGGGATGTCCGATGGCTCCCCGTCCCACCATCACGGCGGCGCAGCCGGTCTGCGCTTTCATGCGTTCAATGTCAGCGCGTGTGCGCACGTCGCCATTTCCGATGACGGGGACTTGCGCCACCTCGACGATGCGGGCGATGGCTCCCCAGTCGGCTTCTCCCTGGTAGGCCTGGGCCTTGGTGCGTCCATGCACGGCCACCAGCGAGCCGCCGTTGTCCTGCATGGCTTTGACCACCTCGCGGTAGGTCAGTTCGTCTTCATCCCATCCCAGGCGGATTTTTCCGGTGACCGGAACCTTCAAGGTCTTGGAGAGGCGGTTGAAGATGCGTCCGATCTTGCGCGGTTCGCGCAGCAGCGCGGCACCCGCCCCGCGTCCGCTGACTTTGCGCACCGAGCAGCCCATGTTGAGATCGATGATGTCGGGCTTCATCTCCTCCAGCCGCCGCGCGCATTCCACGATGCGGTCTTCGTCGCTGTCGAAGATCTGAAACACCATAGGACGCTCTTGGGGCGAGTAGGCCAGCATCCTCAGCGTCTTCTGATTGGGTCCGGCCAGATAGGCCAGCGCCGAGACGAACTCGGTATAGCTCATCGCCGACCCATACTCCCGGCACAGCGAGCGATAGGGCAGATCGCTGAACCCGGCCATAGGCGACAGGATCACGTCCCCATACACCCCCACATCCCCAACCCAGAAGCGCGGCTCCATAACTCCTCAGCATACCAAACTCGCCCTCTAGGCGGACTGCTTCCCATCGATGCTATTCTACCGGCTATGGCCCTGTGTCTCGAAGGCGTTTCTAGGTCGATATCGGTCAAGAATGTCCGAATTGAGGAAGGGATTCTGGCGTCGATGTGTCGTCAGTTAGGCCTGACAGTGAGCAACGTCTTGAACGATTGAGGGGATGGTTCCATGGAACGATTTCGTTTTCCCATTGAGTTAAAATGCGCTTGCGTTCGTGTGGCGTAGCGGGGACGCTAACTAACGAGGTCGAAATCGTCGATTATCATTGAAGGAGATCAGTATGCCAAAAAGGGACTTTGACCCGATTCACCCTGGCGAGATCCTTTTGGAGGAGTTCCTGCGGCCCATGGGGATCTGACAATACCGGCTCGCCAAGAGCATCAGCGTCCCTCAGCGGAGAATCAGTGAGATCGTGCATGGGAGGCGGTCCGTCACTGCCGACACCGCGCTCCGCTTTGGTCGGTTCTTCGGCATGGAAGCCCAGTTCTGGCTTAATCTTCAGTCGCGCTTCGACCTGCAGCGGGCCGAGATCGACCTTGAGAAGCGGCTGGATGAGGAAGTATCTCCACACGCCGCGTAGCGTATCCAGAGGCCTGTCAGGAAGCGATGGCGCCGGTTCGGCGGGCGCAGCGGAGGATGGCGGCCAGGCTGCGTTGGGCGGCTTTCTGGTCGGTGCGCCAGGAGCTGACGCTGATGCGCATGGCGGGACGCCCGTCCCAATCCGTGGGGCCGCACCAGCAGGTGGCATCCTCCTGGACGGCGGCAATCAGCCTGCGGGTCAGTTGGTCGTCTTTGCAGGCCCGCACCAGAACCTGGTTGAAGACCACCTCGTTGAGCACTTCCAGACCGGCCTCAGCCAACCCTTCCGCCAGCCTTTGAGCGCTCCCGCACTGTCGTCGAACCAGCGCTTTCACGCCCGAGCGGCCCAGAGTTCGCAGGGCAGCCCAGACTTCGATCTGGCGGGCGCGCTGGGAGCCTTGAGGGCCGTGATGGAGCGCTTCGAAGCCCCGATCAGGCGGCAGGTAGGCCGCCGTGGCGGCGAAGCTGCGGCGCAGGTCCTCTCCCCTGCGCACCAGAAGAATGCCGCAGTCGTAGGTCAAGTTGAGCAGCTTGTGCCCGTCGGTCACCCAGGAGTCGGCTTGCCTCAGGCCTTCAACCAGGTGGGCCATTCCGGGGTCGGCCAGCGCCCATAACCCGAAAGCCCCGTCAACGTGGACCCAGGCCTGGCGCCGCCGGGCCCAGGAGATGATCTCCGCGAAAGGATCGAAAGCTCCGGTGTTGACCTCGCCGGCCTGGGCGCAGACCAGCACCGGGCCTTCCAGGTCGGGAAGGGCATCGGCGCGCATCCTCCCTTGCTCGTCTGCAGGCACAGTAATGACCCGCTGGCGGCCCAGTCCAGCCATTCCCAGCGACTTGAGCAGGGTCGAATGGACCCGTTCGCCGACCACCACTTGGAGCGGCGGAGCGCCGAACAGACCGTGGGCCTGAACGTCCCATCCGGCCTGGGCCAAAAGCCGGTCTCTGGCCGCGATCAGGGCCGTCGTGTTGGCCATGGAGGCCCCGGAGACGAGGCACAGTTCACCTGCTTCGGGAAGGCCAAGGAGGTCGAGCAGCCATCCACGCACAACTTCATGAAGGCGGTCGGCCACCGGCGACATGACGGGAAGGCCCGCGTTCTGATCCCAGACGCTGCTCATCCAGGAGGCGGCCAGCGCGGCCGGCAGCACCGCGCCGTTGACGAATCCGAAGTAGCGGGACCCGGCGGTGGCCATGGTGGCCGGCGCTCCGTATTCGTCCAGCAAGCCCAGCGTCTCCAGGGCATCGCGTCCTCTTTCAGGGAAAGCTTCCTCCAGATGGCCCAGATTCTGCAACGCCTGAGGAGAAGGCGATACCGGCCTTTCCCCCAAGGAGTCGAGATAGCGGATGGCGCGTTGCAACACCTCGCGCAGCAACCTCTCGGTACGCTCCTCTGCACCTTCCAGACCGATGGGGTCGTTTTGCGGCTCGCCCATTCCTCCTCCTCTCCTCGTCGGCTGCGAGCCATCCTACCCGATTGTCCGAGCTTCAGGCTGCCCGATTCAAGGTCCCGCGGGTCAACAGGGGGCGGTGAACGCCGTTCCGGCGGGCGCGGGAGAGCGGGAGAGGGTGGTTTGAGTGGAACAATAGCCCCCGGTGGGAGTGACGGAGGAAACGAAGACGGCGGCGTCTTTGCGGATGATGTATTCGCTGGCTCCGATCTTTGCTGCCGGGTCGGCCCAGTCGTAGGTGTAGCCGAAACGGGTCCAGGGCAGGGGACGCTCGCCGTAGTACTTTTCAACCTGCCTCTGAAACCAGCGGGCGTGCTCCAGTTGGTCCGCACTGGGGTTGCTGGGGACCTCGGGCAGGCCGGGATTGCATTGCGCGTCATCGATTTCCCCGTCGGGGCAGGGGCGGAAGACGTGGTCGGGGCTGACCCACAACTCCACCACCTCCGAATAGGTCCCGCCGGCGGCTAGCCCCATGTACTCTTCCAGGCGGCGATTCAGTTCGGCGCCCGAGAGCCCAAAGCCGCGGCAGGCCTCTTGCATCTGAGGAACAGGCGTCACCCAGACTTCCCTGCGCAGCGTGCAGCCCCCCTTGAAGTGATCCCGATAACCCGAGTAATCGGTCCAGACAGCCACCAGGACTTTGAGCGCCTGAGGATCGGAGCGATCCCAGAAAAGGCTTGAATTGCCGGGAGTCAGCGCTACCAGCCCGGTGGCGGCGTTCCCGGCCCCGGGGCTCATGGCATCATCCAAGGCTTGCTGAAAGCGTTCAGCGGCAGGCGGCGGCTGGGTAGGATAAACGACCACGCAGTACCCGAAGGGCAGGATTAAAAGGGCATTGATGACAATGAGAAATATTGTCAGGTGGCGACTGCTGCCCCGAGCGGAACTCCCCTCTCCGGCGCTGGCCATGAATATTCCTTTCGTTGCGGCGACATCCGCCGGCAGCTCACTCGGTGTCGTCTTCGATACTCAGTTCCATGGTGTCTGACTTGTCTCTGACGCTGGGATTTTCAAGTTGCACCTTCAGCACTCCGGCCTGGGCGACATCCTCCTTTTTCAAGGAGAGCGAGAGCTGGGTATCGCTCACGTACTCCGCGGCGCGCGCCTCACCATCGATCAGGACTTTGGTGTCCTCGCCGAAGTGCTGACCCGTTATCCTGAGTTCAAGCTGAGTGGAGCCGACCTTCAGGCTGGAAGGATCGAGGGCCGTCAGTACCGGCGCCTGAGCGCCCACCTTGTCCTTAAGCTTATCGTCCTGGTCGGTGTGGAAGAGCATATCGAAGATCTCGCCAAGCTTGTTGGTGGCCTTCTTGGCAAACATCCCGGCCAAGGCTGAAAGTCCCACGATGCCGAAGGGAGCCGTCTGAGGGACTTCCGATACCCCCGTGCCGGTGATGACTCCACCACGAAGCAGCAAATAAACCAGAAGCGCCAGGGAGGCTCCCACCGGAAGGCGCAGGATGTACCAATAGATCCAACTCCGGTATAGCTTGCGATTGCCGATGTAATCTCCCGCTGAAGTGGCGACGTGGATAAAGCTGCCTAGAGCGCCGGCCACTAACACCAGCACGAAGAGCCGGACTTCCAGGCCGACTGCTCCCAGGGGCAATCCGAAGAGGGTGACGGTCTGATTGGTGAGTTGGGTGCCGGTCGTTTCCGGCCAGAAGCTGAGAAGGACGACGATCAATACCACGAATATCAGCAACAGAGCCGCAACCAAAAGAAAAACATCTGAGCGGGAAGCTCCTTCGCTCTTGCGCTTCTCTTGCTTCTCCTTGGCCGGAGGGTTCTTAGACTTTGGGGAATTCGGATCTGGACCTTTGGTTGGGCCGTTCATAGCATGTGCCTCCCTTGAAAACCGGTCTCACTGATCAGGCAAGAAATGCCCACACTTCCGAGAGACGGACGCTCCTTGCCTGATTCTCCTGATGTCGTCCTAGAAACTGGCGATGTTGTCAAGAATGTAACCCAACTCTCAATCCTTGTCCACGGCGAGGCGCCCGCCTCCACAGCCCCCCCCGGCACAACCGACTGGAAGGCAATTTGCTTGATGGGGGTCGAGATGGCGAAGTCGGACAAGACAGAAAAACCCACACCGAAGAAACGGCGGGACGCCCGCGAGAAGGGGCAGGTGGCGCGCAGCCGCGACCTTTCGCAGTCCTTCGTCTTCCTCAACGCCGTGCTCTTCATGGGTCTAGGGGGGGCTTTCCTGTTCGCTCAGATGCAGCAGGTGGTGCTGCGCAACTGGAAGGCTTACTTCAATGCCGACGTCAATCTTTTGACGACTGAGATCATTTTTCAGGACGCCGTCTTCACCGTCATGAAATTGGCGGCGCCCCTCGTTCTCTTGACGCTTCTTATCGGCTTCGCCTCGCAAGGACTTCAGAGCGGCTTCCTGATTTCTTCCCATAATCTGAAGCCCAAGCTGGACGGCCTCAACCCGAAACAGGGTTTGCAGAAGATTTTTTCCAAACGAGGACTGATGCAGTTGGTCAAGTCGGTCATGCTCATCGTTGTCATCGCCTGGTTGGGCTACGACTCGGTAAGCGCTCACCTGCCCGAGTTTCAGAAACTCTCGCTGCTGCGGGTTGAAGGATCTGTGGCGCTGATGGGCAAGTTCCTCTTTGCGCTGGGGCTGAAGGTGGCACTGTTCCTGGCAGTGCTGGGAGTGATCGACTTTGTGTTCCAGAAGTACAAGTTCGAGGAAGACCTCAAGCAGACCAAGCAGGAGGTTAAGGAGGATCTGAAGAACACCGAAGGCAACCCACTGGTCAAGGGACGCATCCGCCGCCTGCAGCGCGAGATGGCCCGTAAACGCATGATGGCCTCGGTCCCCGAGGCCGACGTGGTGATCACCAACCCCTCCCACTACGCGGTGGCCCTCAAGTACGACATGGAGGCCATGGCGGCTCCTCTGGTGCTGGCCAAAGGCCAGGGACACCTGGCTCAGAAGATCAAGGATCTGGCCTCCGAACACGACATCCCTCAGGTTGAAAACGTGCCCCTGGCCCAGGCCCTTTACAAGTCCGCCGAGGTTGGAGCCGAGATTCCAGGTGACCTCTTCAAGGCCGTGGCACAGGTCTTGGCATATGTGTACAGGCTTAAAGAAGAGAATTGGCACTGATCTTGCTCCCTTGGCCCTTGCAGGAGGCTTTTTCAGACGAGTAGACCAGCATGAAAACAGCGACGATGGGTATGCCGATTGGAAGGCTGGCAGGCCTTCAGCCGAGATCCGACGCCCTGATGGCGGCGGCGGTCATCGGTATGCTCGCGGTCATTCTGATCCCGCTGCCTTCGCCCCTGCTCGACATCCTCATCGCCTTCAACATCGCGATGAGCGTCATTATTCTGCTGGTTTCCCTCTACGTGCTGGCGCCCCTCAATTTCTCGGTTTTTCCCACCCTGCTGCTGCTCTTTACCCTCTTCCGCCTCTCCCTCAACGTGGCTTCGACGCGGCTCATCCTGCTGCATGGATCGGAGGGATCGTCAGCCGCCGGACGGGTAATCGAAGCCTTCGGGCAATTCGTGGTGGGCGGCAACTACGTGGTGGGCGTCGTCATTTTCCTGGTCCTGATCGCGATTCAGTACATCGTGGTCAACCACGGCGCGGTGCGCATTTCAGAGGTCACGGCCCGCTTCACCCTGGACGCCATGCCGGGCAAGCAGATGAGCATCGACGCCGACCTCAACGCCGGACTCATCGACGAGCGCGAAGCCCGCCAACGCCGCGACAAAGTGGCCGCCGAAGCCGAGTTCTACGGCGCCATGGACGGAGCCGTCCGCTTCACCCAGCGGGACGCGGTGGCCGGCATCATCATCACTCTCATCAATATCCTGGCCGGATTCGCCATCGGCGTGGGGCTGCACGGCATGGACCTGAGCGCGGCGCTGGAGACCTTCACCGTTCTGACCATCGGCGACGGGCTGGTGTCGGCCATTCCTTCGCTGCTCATCTCCATCACCGCCGGCATCATGACCACCCGCGCCGCCAACCAGACCAATCTGAGCAAGGACGTGGGCGACCAGCTCTTCAACAATCCCAAGCCGGTAGCCATGGCTTCGGGAGCCCTTTTCCTGCTGGCCCTGGTCCCCGGACTGCCCACCCTCTCATTCCTCATCCTGTCGGGCGCCGTCGGATCGGTGGCCTATTACGCCCACCGCCAGCAGAAGACCATGGCCCACCCCGTCACCCCCGAGGACGAAGAGCTCCAGGCCGAGCAGGACAAGAAAGAGGAGCGGATGGAGCAGTTGATGCGGCTCGACCCGCTGGGGTTGGAACTGGGCTACCAGTTGATCCAACTGGTCGACAACAAGGGCGGTGCCGACTTCCTGGGACGGGTCAAGTCGATCCGCCGCCAGATTGCCCTCGACCTGGGAATGATCGTGCCGCCCGTCCACATCACCGACAATCTGCAGCTCAACCCCAAGGAATACCGCATCCTCCTCAAGGGCGTGGAGATCGCCCGTGCCGAGCTGATTCCCGAGCAACTGATGGCCATCGACCCCGGCCAGACCAGCGGCAGCATCGACGGCACGCCCACCCAGGAGCCCACTTTTCAACTGCCGGCTCTCTGGATCAAGCCGGAAAACCGCGAGAAAGCTCAATTGGCGGGCTACACGGTAGTCGACAACACCACCGTGCTGGCCACCCACTTGACCGAGGTCGTTAAGAGCCACCTGCACGAACTGTTGGGACGCCAGGAGGTCAAGACGCTGATCGACAACGTCAACGAGACCCATCCCAAAGTGGTGGAGGAGCTGATACCCAAGGTGCTCAACGTGGGGCAGGTGCAGAAGGTGCTGCAGAACCTGCTGCGGGAACGGGTTTCCATCCGCGACATGGTCACCATTCTGGAAACGCTGGCCGACTACGCGCCCATGACCAAGAACGTCTCCCTGCTCACCGAGTACGCCCGCCAGAGCCTGGGACGCTCCATCTGTCAGCAGCACATGGACGGGCAGGGGCGCCTCAAGGCATTCACCCTCTCGCCCGAGATCGAGCGCACCTTTTCCGAGGCCGTCACGGTGACCGAGCAAGACAGCTACCTGGCTTTGGATCCGCAGGTGGCCCGCGAACTTGTGTCCAAGATCCATTCCGCCGTCGAGCAGGGAAGCTTCGACGGCTACCCGCTCTTGTTGACGTCTTCCGAGGTTCGTTTGCACCTCAAACGCCTGGTTGAACGCGTGATGCCGTCGCTGGTGGTGATTTCTCACAACGAGATTCCGCCCCACGCGCGGGTCAGTTCCCTGGGAGTGATCGAGCGATGAAGATCAAGACCTACCACAACCATTCGGTGACCAAGGCGCTGGAACAGATCAAGAAAGATCTGGGCAGCGACGCCGTCATCCTCAGCACCAAGCGAACCAAAACCCGCGGAATGCTGGGATTGATGCCCAAGGTGGCCTACGAAATCACCGCCGCCAGCGAGGCTCAGGCGGCCCGGAAAGACGGAGGCGCTGCGGTTGCGACCGAGGGTGCTTCCAACGGCGTCTCGCGGCTGAGCCGGTCCGTCGATTCCTATGAGGTGGCTGATGGACCGCCACGCGCCCCATCGAAGGGGCCCGCTCAGCACTCGAAAGCCGCGTTGAAGAGACCCTCCGGCGGCGACGGACCGGAACTCAAGCCGCAGCTTGAACGGCTGGCCGCGGAACTGGAAAAGCTCAAGCGCCTGGTAGGCCGGCGCCAATCGCTGGCCGCCGGCGAAATCGCCCTCAATTTCAAAGCCGGAGCCAACCCCGAGTGGAAGCAGAGCGAAGAGGCCGCCGCCGAAATGGCCCGCCTGGTGGTGGAAGGCATCGACCGCGACCTGGCTCATTCGCTGCTGCGCTTTGCTCTGCGCGAGCGCTCCCGTGAAGGGAAGTCAGAAGCTCCCTTGCGGCCCTATCTCCGCCAGGCTGTGCGGCGCATGGTGCAGACCGCGCCCATCGACTTCGAGAAGACGCGGACGGCCATCTTCGTGGGTCCGACCGGCGTCGGCAAGACCACTACCATCGCCAAGCTGGCGGCGGTCTTTGCCCTGGGCGAGCAGAAGCGGGTGGAGTTGATCACGCTGGACACCTATCGGATCGCCGCCGCCGAACAACTGAGGACTTATGCCGACATCATCGGCGTCCCCATCCGCGTGGTTTCAGGCATCGAGGAGCTGGATCGGGCCATCCAGGAGGCCTCGGCGCGACGCGATTGCGTTTTCATCGACACCACCGGGCATTCTCACAAACAGGCCGAGGACATGGCGGCCTTGAGTTCTTTCTTGCGCCGCCGAAGCGACATCGAGAAGCACTTGGTGCTGAGCATCACCACCAAGTCCGACGACCTTCGCGAAATCATCGAAGCTTTCGGGGAATACGCCCCCGACAAGCTGGTTTTCACCAAGCTGGACGAGACCTCCACCTACGGATCCATCGCCGGCGAAGTGATCTTGAGCGGAATGCCGCTCTCATACCTGACCAACGGGCAAGCGGTTCCTGACGACATTCAGGTTCCCACCCCCCAATTCGTTTCGGAACTCGTGATTCCGGACTAGCAGAGGACAAGACCTTTAATGCCTGATCAAGCTGCAGCTCTTCGACAAATCGTGCAGAGCAGGGGCCCGTTACCGACCTTCGATGGACGGCATTGCCAAGTGCTGGCCGTCACCAGCGGCAAGGGAGGGGTGGGCAAGACCAATCTGTCGGTCAACCTGGCCATTTCGCTCAGCCGTCAGGGCTACCGGGTAGCCATCCTGGACGCCGACTTCGGGCTGGCCAACGTAGACGTCTTTCTGGGACTGACTCCCGGATACCACCTGGGACACGTGGTGGAAGGCATCGTGCCGCTTCGCTCCATCGTCTTGCAGGGGCCGGAAGGCGTGGACGTCATCCCCGCCAGTTCGGGGATTCAAGAGATGAGCGAACTGGGCGAGACACGCCGGGGACACATCCTGGATCAGCTCAACCGGTTGGTCGAGGACTACGACTACGTACTCATCGACACCGCGGCCGGCATCTCCACCAACGTGCTGGGACTGCTTCATTTCTCGCGCCGTGTCATCGTGGTGCTGGTTCCCGAGCCCACCGCCATCGTGGACGCTTACGCCCTCATCAAGGTCTTCAACAAAAGCAACCGGGACAAGGAGATGCTGGTCGTCGTCAACTCGGCCGAAGACGAGGACGAAGCCGAAGAGGTCTTCGGACAGCTTTCCCGAGTGGCCGACCGCTTTCTAGGCCGGCGCCTGCAATTGCTGGGCTACGTGCTCAAGGACGAAAACGTCCACGAAGCCATCGTGCAGCAGGTCCCGCTCATGGTTACCAGCCCCCAAAGCGCGGCCGGACGCTGTCTGGACCGCATTGCGCAACAACTCAGCCAAAGCATAGCGATTCATCAGAGCAACTAGCAGGAATATGGGAGACAGGTCAATGGCAACGGCAGGCAATGCCCTCAAAGTGAAAGCCTATCAAGAGTCGAAGACGGCGGAGGAAAAGCGCGACGAGGTCGTGCTCAAACACCTTCCGCAGATCAAGTACATCGCCCAACGAATCGCGGCCAAGCTGCCGCCCGACGTGCAACTGGACGACTTGATCAGCGCCGGCGTCATCGGACTGCTGGACGCCTACGAGAAGTTCGACGAAAGCAAGGGCGTCAAGTTCAAGACCTATGCCGAGGTGCGCATCCGGGGAGCCATCCTCGACAGTCTGCGCGATCTCGACTGGGCCCCCCGCTCCCTGCGCAAACGCAGCAAGGAGGTGGAAGAAGCCTACGCCCGCGTCGAACAGCGCCTGGGGCGCTCTGCCGAAGATGAAGAAATCGCCGAGGAACTCGACCTCAACCTGGAAGACTTCCACGCCCTGATCGATCAGCTCAAAGGACTCAACATCGGTCATTTCCAGATCGCCGACGAGGCCGGGGACAAGGGCGATTCCGAGGACGTGCCGCTGCGCTATGTGCCGGCCGCCGATGAAGAGGAGTCGCCCTTCGAGATGTGCCTGAAGAGCGAGATCCGCCAGATGTTGACCCAGTTCATCAAGAAACTCCCCGAGCGCGAGCAACTGGTCATCGCCCTCTACTACGACGAGGAACTGACCATGAAGGAAATCGGAAAGATCCTGGGCGTCAACGAGTCTCGGATTTCCCAGTTGCACACCCGGGCCATGCTGCGCTTGAGGGCCCGCATGCAGAAAGCTTTCAAAAGGTAATCCCGAGAGGTCATCATGAGCGATCAGATCCTCAGCCAAGACGAAATCAGCGCGCTGCTGGGCTCCGAGAAAGGCGCCAAGAAGAAGAAGGCGTCCAAAGAGGCGCCCAAGGCCGCCCGGGAAGCGGAGTCCGAGGCCGCTCAGGAGCCAGCGGCTTCGGCATCGCCTCAGAGGGGAAGCGAAGAGACTTCTTCGCGGGGGACCATTTCGGTCAGCCGCAACGTCTTTCCCATCCTCAAACCGCAGGGCCTGGGCACAGAGCTGGAGAACACTCTCAACGTGGTGCTCGATTCCTTCGCCCAAAACGGCGTCTCCACCCTGGCCGCCGCCCTGCGGGCTCAGGTCGGCCTCAAGGTGGAGGGTATGGACCAGCTCTCCTACCGCGAATTCATACAGGGATTGCCAGAGCCTTCTTCCATCTGGTCCCTGCGCCTCGAACCCATGGGGCTCAACGTGGCGCTGTGCCTTGAATCCAAGCTGGTTCACGCCATGGTCGACGTGCTCATGGGCGGAAACGGATCGGTTCCCAAGATCAAACGCTCCATCACCGAGCTGGATCAGTCGGTCATGGAATCGATGGTGACGGTCTTCTGCCAGGAGTTCCGCGAATCCTGGTCGCGGGTCATGCACTTCGACATGGAAATCGAGTCGCGCGAGACCCGTCCCGGGTTTCTCCAGCTCTACTCTCACGGCGAAAACATGATCTCCATCATCATGCTGATGCGGGCGGGCGAGACCGAGGGCCAGATCTTCTGGGGCATTCCCGGACTGATGCTGCTCAAGTTCAAGCACAAGATGGAGATGCAGACCCATGCCCGCAGCGGGCAGAACCCCGAACACGCCCGCATGCGCATCCATGAACTGATGGCGCAGATGCCCACCGATCTCAGCGCCCAAGCCCGGGGCACGCAGATCAGCGTGGCCCAACTCCTGGAGATGCAGAAAGACGACATCCTCCGCCTCGACCACCGCGTCGACGCTCCGGTCGACCTGGTCGTCAACGGCGCTCCCAAGTTTAAAGGTCAGGTGGTCCTGTCCAACGGTCATCGGGCCCTGCAGATGAGTTGAAGAGGAGGGAAGAACCATGAGCAGCGACAACCGTCACAGCGAAAACATCCAACGCATCCTCGACATCGACCTGCCCGTAACGGTCAGTTTCGGCTCGGCCAAGTGGCCCCTAAAGGAGATCCTGGAGATGGTCCCCGGGTCGGTGCTGGAACTGGACCGGGCCGCCGATGATCCGGTGGTGCTGAAGATCAACGACCGTCCTTTTGCCCGCGGCGAGGTGGTGGTAGTGGACGGCTACTACGGCATCAAGATCCTGCAGATCGAGTCGCCCGAAAACCGCATTCACTCACTGGGAGGCTAGGCCATGATGCAATATCTGCAACAACTGGATCCGCTCACCATCGGCTTGGCCGCCATCGGACTCTCGCTGCTGGTCAACCTGTTGGCTTTAGGCGCGCTGCTGGGGCGGGGCGACCGCAAGACGCTCGATCTGATCGCCAAGGTGCGCAGAAATCAGCGCCGGGACAGCCGCCGGCTGCAAGAGAGCCAGCTACAGATTGGACAACGGCTGCAGGAAGAGATCCAAGACCTGCGCGTCCACGTCAAGAAGCTGGAGAAGCGCCAGGACAGCCTGGCCGCTTCACGCCTCAAGGAAACGTCCGGGCCCGTGCAGGGGGGCAGCCGCAGGTCCTCGAGCCGACGCTACAATTCCATCGACAAGAAGCATCACATCTACACCCTGGCGCGCCGAGGGGTTCCCGCCCAGGACATTTCGCGGCGCCTGAACGTCTACCAGGGCGAGACCGACCTGGTGCTGGGACTCAAGCAGTTCCTGGGCACTCAAGCCGCGGCGGCAGCTTCTGCCTGCGAGAGTGGGCAAGAGTTGCCCAATTGACCTTCGCGGCAGGCCTCAAATCCAAGACCCGCGGGCTTTTCAGATTTGGCATGAGGCATGCAATCGAGGACGGCAGGAAAGGATCGAGGTAAACCATGAACCACGGACTCTATATCGCAGCGGCCGGAATGAAGAGCCGGGCCCAGGCCTTGGAGGTGAGCGCCAACAACGTGGCCAACGCGGGCGTGGCCGGCTACAAGCGCGACATGGTCTTCTACGGCATCTTCAATCGGGTGCGTGGAAATCCTCTGGAGCGGGCCCTGGCAGATTCGGTGGTGGCCGAAGAGTCGCGCACCAACTTCAGCGCCGGCACCCTGCAGCGCACCGACAATCCCCTCGATCTGGCCTTGGCCTCGGACGGCTTTTTCGCCGTCCAGACCGGAGAAGGCGTCAGCTACACGCGCAACGGGCAATTCACGCTCGACGCCAACCGCCGCATCGTCAGCGCCGCGGGCGAGCCTCTGCTCAACGAAAACAACCGCCCCATCATCTTGCCGGAAGGCCAAGTGGAGGTGGGATCGCTGGGCGACGTGAGCGTCGACGGAGTACTGGCAGGGCGAATTCAAATCGTCGACTTCCAAGATAAGGCTCAACTGGTCAAAGCCGGCAGCGTGCTTTTCCAGGCTCCCCAGGGAGCGGAGCCACTGCCGCCCGAGAACCTCTCGGTCAAGCAAGGATTCCTGGAACGGTCCAATGTCAACCCGGTGGCCGGACTGGCTGACGCCATGCACAACATGCGCACCTTCGAAATGCTGGCCCGGGCCATGAGAATGATGAGTCAAGACGTCGATCGCCGAGCCATCGACGAGATCGCGCGGGTCAACGCCTGAGCGTCCCCGGAAAGGTAAACGACATGTTGAGAGCAATGTACAGCGCGGCCAGCGGGATGGAGGCCACCCAGACCAACATCGACAATATTTCCCACAATCTGGCCAACACCAACACGACCGGATTCAAGCAGCGCCGCACACAGTTCGAGGACCTGCTTTATCAGAACCTGGTCTCTCCGGGCGGAAACGCCACCACGGCCACGGAAGTCCCGACGGGACTCCAGATCGGGCTGGGGACGCGGGCCGTCTCGAACGGCATCGTCTTTCTGCAGGGCGACTACATTCAGACCGGTAACGACTTCGACGTGGCCATCGAGGGGGCCGGATTCTTCCGCGTCCGCCTGGCCGACGGCAACACTGCCTATTCCCGCGCCGGAAACTTCCATCTTTCCCGCGACGGCATCATGGTGACCGCCAACGGCGATCCGCTGGAGCCTCAGATCACCATTCCCACCGAGGCCACCAACGTGCTGATCGGCGCCGACGGCACCGTCTCCTACAACCTTCCGGGAGACCCCAACGCGCAGCAGGCGGGGCAGATCCAGTTGGCCAACTTCGCCAACCCCGCCGGACTCAACAGCATCGGGCGCAACCTCTACCTGCCCACGGCCGCCAGCGGAGACGCTGTGGACGGCATCCCGGGCGAGAACGGAATGGGATCGCTGCTTCACAAGTTCCTCGAGAGCAGCAACGTTAACATCGTGGAAGAAATGGTTAATTTGATCGTCAGCCAGCGTGCCTACGAGTCCAACTCGCGGGTGCTGCGGGCCGCCGATCAAATGTATCAAGAACTCAATAACCTGAGCCGCTAGTCATGAACCTGGCAAAGACATCTGACCGGTCCAGTTGGAGACTGCTCGCACTGGCAGGATTCTTTATCGTGCTGTGGCTGTCCTCGCTGTCCTGGGTGCAGGCCCAGACCATCCGAGTGGCGGCGCAAGCCGAGATCGACGCGGAAACCCTGGTGCTGGGCGACATCGCCTCCATTACGCCCGAGACCTCGGAGTTGGCCGCCATCCCCTTGGGCTACGCTCCCTACGCGGGCAACTACCGCTGGATCAACCGTTCCGAGATCGAGGGTCTGCTGCGCAAGTGGGGCAGGCGCCTCAGCGACGTCGACCTGGTCATGGAAGAGGACCGCGTGCTGGTCACCCGCTCCAGCCGCCTGGTCAGTGCCGCTGAGCTGGAGGAAGCCGTGCGGGCCCATTTCGAGCCTCAGGGCTATCGGGTGGTGGCCGTGCAGGCCCCGTCCGACCTGGTTCTGCCCAAGGGTGAGTTGGAGATCGCCGTGGAGCCTCCCAACCGATTGAGCAACTTCTCCAATCTCAGCGTCAAGCTCAACCTGATGCTGGACGGGCGCTTGCAGCGCAGTCAGTGGGCCCGCGTCTCGCTTTCGCTCGACCGTCCCGTGGTGGTGGCGGCAGGCGATTTGCCGGCGGGACATCGAATTACCGCCTCCGACGTGCGCTTGCAACAGCGTGAGATCCAGCGCTCGGGCGAGTACTTCTCCGACGCTCAGGCGGTCGTGGGAACCATCACCCGGCGCTTCTTTGCCGCCGACCAGCCCCTCAGCGGACGCTTTCTGCACCGTCCCGACATGGTCCGCAACGGCGACATCGTGACCTTGGTGGCCCGCGGGCCCCACTTCATGGTCAGCACCACCGGCCGGGCCAAAGGCGGCGGCAAGCTGGGCGACCAGATCGCCGTAGAAAACCTGCAAAGCAAAACCATCGTGCGCGCCGTCATCAGCGGCGAGAAAGAAGTTCAAGTCAATCTGCCAGGAAGGGCACGACAATGAAGATGTTCCGCACTTTCACCTTGATCGCGGCGTCAGCCTTGCTGGCCTCGGCCTGCGGCGAGTCCGCCAAGCATCCGGGACCCGTCCGCTCAGGACTCTCCCAGTATGTCGAGCAAGCCCGCAACCTGCCCGAAGACAACCGCGAGGCCTCGGGTTCGCTGTGGACCGACCGCAGCCAAAGATCCGACGTCTTCCGCGACGTCAAGGCCTACCAGGTGGCGGACATCGTCACCATCGCCGTGCGCGAATCGACCAGCGCCGTCAGCCAGGCGACGACCGACAGCAGCAAAGCCAGCGACATCGAGTCGGGCGCCGACAGTCTGCTGGGGCTGGAGAAACACATCTCCGAGTTGCCCAGCCTGCTCGACGGCAGCCGCCAAACGAACTTTCAGGGAACCGCCTCCACCACCCGCTCCAACAGCCTGATCACCAACGTTACGGCTCGCGTGGTGGAGGTCTTTTCTAACGGCAATCTCTTGCTGGAAGGCCATCGCGAAGTGGTCATCAACGGAGAACGCCAGATCGTGGTGGTGCGCGGGGTGGTGAGGCCCAACGATGTCTCCTCCAACAACATCGTGGCCTCTACGTCGCTGGCGGAAATGGAGATCTCGGTGGAAGGCCGCGGAATCGTGTCCGGAGCTCAGAAGCCGGGCATTCTCTACAAGATCTTGTCGGGCTTCTGGCCCTTCTAGGCAATCCGTGAGGGAGAGACGACATGTTGTGTATAGGCCAAACTCGCCAGCGCCTCGGCCTGGTCCTGCTGATCGCGCTCGGTCTCCCGGCCTGGACTCAGGCCGCCGATTCGCGCATCAAAGACGTGGCGGCTTTTCAAGGCGTACGCGGCAACCAGCTCATGGGGCAGGGCCTGGTGGTGGGACTCGACGGTACCGGCGACAGCCGCCAGACTTTCTTCACCACTCAAATGCTCGCCAACATGCTGGACCGCGAAGGCATCCAGGTCGATCCGCGCCGCTTGCAGATATCCAACGCGGCCGCCGTCACCGTGACGGCCACTCTGCCGCCCTTCGCCCGCGTCGGATCGACCATCGACGTGACCGTGTCTTCGTTGGGAGACGCCGAGAGCCTGCAGGGAGGCGTTCTCTTGAGCACGACTCTGAAGGCCGCCAACGGACAGGTCTATGCCGTGGCTCAAGGTCCGGTCTCGATCGGAGGCTTCGCCGTCAGCACCGCCACCACCTCCATCCAGAAAAACCAGCCCACGGTAGGACGCGTTCCCAACGGCGCCTATGTCGAGCGTGAAGTCGGCTTCTCGCTGCAGGGACGCGACTACCTCGACCTGGTGCTCTTCGAGGACGACTTCGTCACCGCCAAGCGCGTAGCCACGGCCGTCGACAGCATGGTGGGACAGAATGTGGCCCAACCCATCGACTCGCGCACGGTGCGCGTGATCGTGCCTCAGAGATACCGTCCATCGGTGGTGGACTTCATCAGCCAGGTCGAAACCCAGCCCGTCGAAGTCGATGTGCGCGCCAAAGTCGTGATCAACGAGAAGACCGGTACCGTGATCTTCGGCAAGGAGGTGCTGATTTCGGAAGTCACCATCGTCCATGGCTCGCTGACCGTCGAAGTGGGAACCCAGTTCGCCATCTCGCAGCCCGGGCCGCTGTCCGAGGGCGAGACCGTCGTGGTGCCCAACCAATCTGTGGAGGTCACCGAGCAGCGAGCTCAACCGGTGCGCATTCCCGAAGGCGCCACCATCGCCCAGGTGATCCAGGCCCTCAACGCCGTCGGGGCCTCACCTCGCGACATCCTGGCCATCATCCAGGCCATCAAGGCCAACGGCGGACTGCAGGCCGATTTGGAGATCATCTAATGGACATCAAATCGATCGACGCTCTTACCGCCAATATCCAGCTCAAAGAGGCCCAGCAGCGTCCTCAGGCCTCGCTTGAAGAGATGGCCCGGCAGTTCGAGGCGGTCTTCGTGGCCCAGTTGCTCAAGGTCATGCGCGAGAGCATCGGATCCAGCGGCCTTTTCGAGGACGCTCCCGGCAAGGACGTGCACATGTCGATGATGGACCAGCACCTGGCCCAGGAGTTGGTCAAACAAGGAGGATTCGGCCTGGCGGAGCAGATGCGGCAATACCTGGAGCGGGCGGAGGAAAACCAGGCAGCAGGAGGAGCGGCGGATTCTTGAGAATTTCTTTAGAAACCTCTAAAGTTGCGCTCGGCATAGCCGATAAGCAAAGTGACGACGGTCACATATTCGACGGTTCCTAGTCACTGTCGAGAGGTTTTATTAGCAATGAGAATCGACGGCACAAACCCTTTAGACGCACTGGTCGAAGCCCAGAAGCAGAACGAAAATGCTGATTCGGGAGAAGGCCGGCGCGTCGATCAGAGCAACCAGGGCGGAGACCGGCTGGAACTTTCCACCGACAGCCGCAACATTCGTCCCCTGGTCGAGAAAGCCAGCGAAGCGCCGGATGTGCGGTCCGAACGGGTGGCGGAAATCAGCCGCCAACTCGACAACGGCACCTACAACATCCGCGCCGAGCGCGTTGCTGACGCTCTGATCACAGGCAGCATCCTAAGCGAACAAGCCTAACTCCGATCGTCAGCCGGACGTTGAAGACGGACGGCGGCAAGCCCTCAAGCCGTGGCGGTCGGGAAAGGACGATAAGCCATGGTTGACGGATTGCCCGCAATCGACCGCACCAACGAGGAGCTCTACGACTCCCGTTTCGTCCGGCGCAAGCCTCCCAGACGGCGGCCCGCCGAGGACTCCCGAAACCACTCTGATAAAGACGACTCCCAGGACGCCTTCGAGCCTGAGGACCACAACCTGGACGTGAGGGTGTGATGATAGACCTTTCGCGCCTCCACCAATTGCTCGATGCCCAAATCGAATGCTGCGGCCAGTCGGCCCGGCGAGACCAAGCCTTCCAGGACGCCCTCAGCCAGCGCGACGGCGAACAACTGCGGAGCTTCCACCAGCAGTATCAGCAAGACGCTGCGCGATTGCAGGAACTCAACCGCCAGTTAGCCCAGATCTTGCAGGGGAGCAGCCTCACCGACTTCGCTCATACGCTTCCGCCTGATCAAGCCGCCGAATTACGGGAGAAGGGCAGGGAACTGGCTCGCCTGACGGCCGACTGGCGCATTGCCAACGCGCGCCGCTTCCGCTTTCTCCAGCGCACGGCTTCGGCCTCCCAGGGGATGCTCGAGCAGGTCTACGGAATGGCCGGCGGATACGACAGCCGGGGAACCATGATGAACCGCTACCGCAGCAGCTAGCGAGGAACGCAATACACCATGAGCGGTCTTTTTACAATCATGCGCAACAACGTCAGGTCGCTGACCAACTTCCAGGCCGGCCTGGCCGTCGTCAGCGACAACGTGGCCAATGTCAACACGGCAGGCTACACACGCAAGCGGGCCCTTTTCACCTCGACCCGACCCGAATTGCGCAGCTACGGGTTTTTAGGCACGGGCGCCGAGATCAGCCGCGTGGAAGGCGTGCGCGACTTCTTCATCGAACGGCGCCTGATCACCGAGCTTCAGAGCCAGGGCTTCTACCAGGGACAGCAATTCGGCCTGCAGCAGATAGAGGGAACCGTCTTTTCATCGACCGAGAGCGGAATTCCCGACCAGATCTCGCGCTTTTTCAACTCCTTCTCCGACCTCACCAACGACGGCTCCTCACTGGCGCTTCGCCAGGCTGCCATCAGCGAAGGCGAGCGCTTGGCCGACCAGTTCAATACCGCCTTCCAACGCCTGGGGCGGCTGGCCCTGGACAACCATCAGCAGATCGAGGATACCGTCGGCCAGATCAATTCGCTGAGCCAGCGCATCGCCGACCTCAACGGCGAATTGACGCGAGCGGGCGCTTCGGGGCAGGACGGCGGCGTCTTTCAGGATCAACGCCAACAAGCCCTTGAAGAACTGGCCCAACTGGTGGAATTCCGCGTGGTCAGCGACGAAAACGGAATCATCGATGTCACCACCACCTCAGGAGCCCCTTTGGTCCTGGGTACGGAAACCAAAGAGCTGCGCGCTGAGACCTCGGCCGGCAGCACCGCCATTTTCGTGGAAAACCGCGAAGTGACAGGCGACATAACCGGCGGGGAGTTGGGTGGCCAATTGCTGCTCGACCGCCAGACCATCCCCAGCTTCATCGGCGATCTCAACCTGCTGGCCGAAGAGATCGCCTCCCAGGTCAATGCCGCTCATAGCGGCGGGGAAGACCTGAACGGCAATGCCGGACAGCCGTTTTTCTCCTTCACTCCGGGAGGCGCCGCCGGGACCCTTTCCGTCGCCATTTCCGATCCGCGCCAGGTGGCGGCCCGCAACCCCGGCAGCGGACCCGGCAACGTCGACATCGCCCAGCAGATCGCCGACCTGCGCGAACAGCCTTTCGCCGCGCTGGGAGACAGTACTTTTAGCGAGTTTCATTCCGACGTGGTTTTCAGAGCGGGACTGGAGTCGCGCAACGTGCAGGAGAGCCTGTCGGTGCAGCAGGTGGTGGTCCGTCAGGTCACCAACGCCCGCGATTCGGTCTCCGCCGTCTCGCTCGACGAAGAAGCCGCCAACCTGGTCCAGTTCCAGCGCGCCTACGAGGCCAGCGCCCGCTTTTTCCAGGTAGTCGACCGCCTGCTGGAAGAAACCATGAACCTGATTTAAGGACGATGCCATGAGAGTCGCCGACCGAACCAACTTCAGCCTGCTGTTGGAGAACCTGGCCAGGATCAACCAGCAGATCTTCAAGCGGACCCGCGAGATCAGCTCGGGCAAAAAGCTGCATGAACCCTCTCAGGACCCCGCTCCCAGCGCGCGCCTGGTGCGCTTGCGCGACGAGCTATCGCGCATCAACCAGTTCCAGCGCAATATCCAGAAGTCAAGAGTGCGGCTGGGATCGGCTGATGAAGTCCTCAACTCGCTGCGCAACCTGATTGACGTGGTGCACGAGCGGGGCGCCTTCGGCCTCACCGAGACCATCAACCCGCAGCAGCGCGAGACGGTGGCCGACGAAATCGAACAGATTCTCAACAGCATCCTCAGCCTTGCCGACAGCGAAGTCGACGGACGCAAGATCTTCTCGGGCAGCCAAACCGACACCGAACCTTATCAGCTCGTGGGGGGCAGCTACGTCTACCAGGGCGACGGCGAGCGGCTGGAAGTCGAGATTGCCGATAACCGAAGCGTCCTCACCTCCATCCCCGGCCAGGAGATCTTCACCGATCCGTCCGCCGACTTGCTTAACTCCATCGCAGGCCTGGTGGAAGCTTTCCGGGCCGGCGACCGCGATGCGGCCAAGGCGTTTCTGGAGGAGATCGGCGCCGCCGAGCAATTGATCGATCTGGCCCGCGTGCGCATCGGCGAAGCGGTGCGGCTCACCGAGGAGACCGAAAGAGCCCACCAAGGCTCCAGGCTGCAACTGGTCCAGGAGGCCTCGGGAATCGAGGATGCCGACATCGCCGAAGCCATCACCGAACTGACCGCAGCCGAAACCAGTTTGCAGGCCACCCTGCAGACGGGCGCCCGTCAGCGCGTCTCGCTGTTTGACCTGATTGGATGATCGCGGCAAGATGAAACTGGCGATGACTCAAGCGCAAGAACTGCAGACCATCCGCTTCGGACCGGTTTCCTTCAAAGAGGAAGACATCGTCGAGTTTCCCGACGGCATGCCGGGATTCGCCAAGCTCAGGCGCTTCCTGCTCATCGAAAGCCCCGACTTCCAGCCCTTCAGTTTCCTGCAATCGGTGGAGGAGCCCTCCATTTCTTTCCCGCTGCTGCCACCCCAGGCGGTAGACTCCGACTACCACTTCGAGCTGCCCAAGAAGGACCGCCGGTCGCTCGACCTGGAACGTCCCGAAGAGGCGGCTGTCTTTTGCATCGTGACCATCGACGAAGACCCCTCCAAAGCCACCGTCAACCTCTTCGCCCCGGTGGTCCTCAACCTCCCCACCCGCAAAGCCGCCCAAGTTATCCTCTTCAACTCATCCTATTCCACCGCCACCCCCCTGCTCCCCGAATCCGCCTAGGTGTTACGGCTGAGCCGTCACTGCTTGAGAAGAGTCTTGACTTTTTCTTTGAGCGGCCGGCCGCGCAGGTTCAGGGCGCGGATGTCGGCCTGGCGTTCGAGGAGGATGGAGGCGGGTATGCCTGCAGGTGCCACGGCTGCGGACTTGGCGATCAATCTGGGAACTTGTCAGTTGCCCGGCTGGGGGGCATACTCTTGAGCAACGATGCTGGTTTTTACGCGCAAGGCGGGAGAGAGCTTGATGATCGGAGATGAGGTGACGATCAAGATCCTCTCCGTCGACCGCGACCAGGTGCGGGTCGGAATCGCGGCCCCGCGGGAAATTCCCGTACACCGCGAAGAAGTCTACAGGAGCATCGTGGAGCAAAACAAGCGGGCCAGCCGGCCCGTGGCCCTCTCTCCCGAACTGCTTTCGCGCCTCAAGTGACGGGGCTGCGGCAGGGCATGCAGGAGGCATCCGGGCAAAGCAGGATGTGCATTGGATCAGATCGGCACTGGATGTTGAAGTGCGTCATTGGGCCGGCGGCCATGCTGGCTGCTCTCATGGCCCCGGTTGGCTGCGGCGGCAAGCCTCTTCCTGAGGCCCAGCAGGGGGAGAGCATTCAATCCCATCACGTTCTGGAGAGAGACTTGGTGACCAGCAGGGCGGAGGTGCGCCACATCCTCATCGGCTGGAAGGATCTGGCCGGCATCTACGGCAGCGGATTCGACCGGCGGGCCGCCCAGCGTGACCTGGAGGAGGCCCGGGACCTGGTGCTGAAGCTGTTGCGCAGAGCCCGGGAGGGGGAGGACTTCCAGGCTCTGATGGAGGAATACAGCGAAGATTCCACCACGGCCGCCAACTCGGGCACCTATGTGGTCAGCCTGACCGCTCCTCTGGGCCCGGAGTTCACTAAGATGGGCATGCGCCTCTACCTGGGCGAGATCGGCGTGGTCAAGTCTCCCTACGGATACCACATCATCAAACGGGTCCAGTAACCGCCCTCTTCAAGGAAGGCTGGCGGAGACCACGCCGTTGGCGGTGAGGAGGACGGTGGCAGCAATCTCGCGGTCGGCGTCCACCACCAGCTTGGCCTGCAGCGACTGGGGGAGGACTCCGATCTCGGAAAGGAAGAGCGCACGGTGTTGCTGGGCCTCAAGGGTGAACTGCATGGAGGCCAATTCCTGCTCTTGGGCATCGACGACCCGCAGGGTGATTTCGACCGTGTCCGCGGGCCAGGGATTGACGACGGCGATCCCGGTGTCGAGAGAGGCTTCGAGGTCGCGTTGGGCCGGGGCTACAAGTCGGCGTCCCAGACGCGAGTTGTCCACCCCCGCCTGGGCCAGCAGGCGGGAATCAGGCCCGAACTGCTGAAACAAAGCGCTGGCCCGTATCGGTCCGTCACCCACGAAGGCCGCCCAACCGACACGCAGTTCCCCGGACTCGTCGCGGGGTACGACAACCCGCGAACTCTCAGGCGGGAGAGTGAAGTGGAACTCGGATTCAGTTTCCTCGCCGATCGTGAAGCTCAGCGGCTCTCCGTCAGAATCAAAGAAGAACAGATCGCCCCTGATTTCGCGCGTGGTGTCGTTGAGCAAGTGGATATTGGTGGAAAACGGGCCGGCCGAGCTATCTCCCACCGCCACTTGGGCCAGCAGCGAAAAATCGCGGAAGAGCACGCGGTGGATTCGTCCTCCCACGAGATCGCTGACATAAAATTCTCCGTCCTCCCCTTGGCCGATGGCGGCGGGAAGGAAGGAAGGAGTCCGCCCCAGGTAGCGGCGGGACCACTGGCCCGGCCCCTCCTCGCGCAGCGACCAGAATCGCCGGCTAATGAAGTCGGCGAATATGTAATCGCCCCAGACGCGGCTGGTCTGCGGCCCGCGGTAGAACATTCCGCCCAGCACCGCGGCTCCGTCGCTGCGCCCGTAGCTGTGGATAGGCAGGATGAACTCGGGATCTTCGCAGTCCTGGCGGGTTACCGGAAAGCAGTCGGGGCCTTCCATGTGGCTCCACCCGTAATTGCCCCCCCTGACCACGATGTCGATTTCTTCAATGCGCTGCGCCCCCACGTCGCCGACGAAAAGACGTCCGTCGGGACTGAAGGCCATGCGGTAGGGGTTCCTGAATCCCCAGGCCCAGATTTCGCCGCGGGCGCCGAACCGTCCCGTCAGCGGATTGTCGGAAGGGATGATGAAGGGAAGATCGGTCTCGACGTTGATGCGCAGGATCTTGCCCAAGAGAATCTGCAGGTTTTGGGCGTTGCGGTCCTCCTCGGGATCGCTTGACCCGTCGCCCGAGGAAATGTAGAGCATGCCGTCGGGCCCGAACTCCAGATCGCCCCCGAAGTGGATTTGCTCAGGATGGGGAATATTGAGCACGATTTTTTCCGTCGGCAGAGCCCGGTTGGGATTGTCGGGATCGACCGAATACTCGCCAATGCGAAGACGTCTCTGTCCCCCTTGTCCGGTGGCGTAAGCCACGAAGAAGCGTCCGTTGTCCCTGAAACGGGGATGAAACTCCACGTCCCAAAGGCCGCCCTCGCCCTCTTCGGTGACTCGGTTGGTGATGTCGAGGAAGGGCTCCGCCAGCAATTGGCGGCTGGCGATCACCCGGATGCGGCCACCCAGCTCGGTCACAAAAAGCCGTCGCGAGCCGTCACCGGCGTGGGTGATGCCGACCGGACGTTGAAGGCCCTCCGCCACCGTCTCAAAGCTGACCACCGACTGCGCCGACAAGGAGCAGACGAAAAAAAGGGAACCAAACGCAAGAATCAATGTGAATTTTCTCACAATCAAATCCTAACATCCTAGCGAGCCGCCTCAAACCGCCGAGGGCAATTGAGCCTTCACCGCGGTCGCTGAAACTTGACCCGTGTGTGTGCTTGTTGGCCACCGTGTGGCCCTAGTACTGTTTCTCAAAGTGTTCGCGCTTCAAAGGCCTGCGCGGCAGCCATCCCGGCGGATCTTCCCTACGGGAAAAGGTCCTGCGAACCCAGGCCACCGGAAAAAGCAAAGCATAAAAAGCGATAGACAGCAAGAGAAAATTGTTAACACGGCCCAGCACGCCTCCAATGGCCATGAGCACGGCGCGCATGCCTTTCCAGATTCGGCGCAGGGCGTTCATCGTTCCTCCAGCCCTGTGGGCTGCTCGCTTTTGAGCAGCAGGAAGGACCCCATAGCCAGGGCATCCATGCCGGTACGCATGAAGCACTGATAGGCGTCGTCGGGAGATTCGACGATGGGTTCGCCGCGGACGTTGAAGCTGGTGTTGAGCACGACCGGGCATCCGCTTTGGGCATGAAAGCTGTGCAGCAGGGAGTGGAAGCGGGGAAAGCGTGCGGAGTCCACCGTCTGCACGCGGGCCGAGCCGTCCACGTGGGTGATGGACGGCAACTGCCGGCGTTTCTCGGGGCGGACGGGTGCAACCAGCAGCATATAAGGACTGGGACGGTCGAGTTCGAAGTAGTCGGCGGCCCGTTCTTCCAGCACAGCCGGAGCGAAGGGCCGGAAGGACTCGCGGAACTTGATGCACAAGTTGACCTGCTCCTGCTTGTCCGAGCCCCGCGGGTCGGCCAGGATGCTGCGCGAGCCCAGCGCCCGCGGACCATACTCCATGCGTCCCTGAAACCATCCCAACACGTCGCCCCCCGCCAGGCATCGGGCCGCCCGCCGGTCCATCTCGTCTTCCTCGAGCCGGTGGTAGACGGCGCCGTATCCTCTCAGGGTGACTTCGATCTCGGAGTCGCTGTAAGCGCGTCCCAACAGAGAGCCGTTTTGGCTGTCGGCTGAATGGACCTGGCGGGGCCGCTCCAGGTAGCGATGCCACACGGCCAGGGCGGCTCCCATGGCGCCTCCCGCGTCTCCGGCGGCGGGCTGCACCCAGATGTCGTCGAATCCAGCCTCGCGCAGGATGCGTCCGTTGGCCACGCAGTTGAGTGCCACGCCCCCCGCCATGACCAGCCGGCGCTCTCCGCTGAGACCGCGCAGGTGGCGCGCCGTACGCACCAGGATTTCCTCAACCGCTTTCTGAGCCGATGCAGCTAAATCTTTATGAAATTGCGTTAATTCGCTTTCTGGTTCACGTGGAGGGTGGCCCAGCAGCCGGTTCATCTTGGACGAGGTCATGTGCAGTCCGGCTTCGTAGTCAAAGTAGCGGCCATCGAGTCGAAAGGAGCCGTCGTCGCCCAACTCCACCAAGTCGTTGAAGATCAGGTCAAGATAGCGGGGCTGGCCGTAGGGCGCCAGTCCCATCACTTTGTATTCGCCCGAATTGACCTTGAAGCCGAGGTGGTAGGTGAAAGCCGTGTAGAGAAGTCCCACCGAATGGGGGAAGCGGATCTCCTGCTCCAGAACCAACTGGCTGCCTTGGCCGCGTCCGAGCGTTGTAGTGGCCCACTCGCCCACGCCGTCGACGGTGAGGATGGCGGCGCTCTCGAAAGGCGAGGGATAAAAGGCCGAAGCGGCGTGCGATTCGTGATGTTCGGCGAACAGCACCGGCCCCTCGAAGTCCAGCTTCTCCTGCAGGGTCTGCTTGATCCACAGTTTTTCCTTGATCCAAACAGGGATCGACTTGAGCCAGGAGCGGATGCCGCGGGGAACGTGTTGGCCGTAGGTTTCCAGCAGGCGCTCAAACTTGGAGAAGGGCTTCTCGTAGAAGACGACATAGTCGAGGTCGGAGGACTCGATTCCGCCCATCTGCAAACAGGCGGCGATGGCGTTGGATGGATAGGAGCTGTCATGCTTGACGCGTGTGTACCGCTCTTCCTGGACGGCCGCCACCACCTTGCCGTCATGCAGCAGGCAGGCCGCCGAGTCGTGGTAGAAGGCCGAGATGCCCAAGATGCGGATGCCGTTCTTGCTCATGGGCGCTGGGTGTTCTCCCGGGTGATGGACTCGAGCATGGGCGCCAGTTCCTGGGCCAGACGCATTCCAACGGCCTGGTTTCCCGGCGCCGTCAGATGGGCGAAGTCGAAGAAGAGCTCGGCGCCTCCCGCCTGTCCTACGGTTTCCGTCATGTCCAGGTAGGGAATGGAGCGCTCCTGGGCCATTTCCAGGGCGCGTTCCTTGAGTCCCAGGGCGAATGAGCGGCGGGCGGGCGCTCCCTCCCGGTAGAGGTAGCGGGAAGGCATGATCATGAGCAGAAAGGGCACTCCCCGGCTGTGCAGCCATTGATGGGTTCCCTGCAGGGTGTCGAAAAGGCCCTGCCAGCCGCTTTCCAAACGCTGCGGCGTCAACAGGCTGCGGTCGAAGCCCAAAGTGTAATAAGTCTGCTCGGGCTGCGAGGCAAAGGGTTCGTTGGGGTCGAGGCGGAAACGCAGATTGAGCCAGCGGCGCGTCAATTCAGTCCACACGTAGGTGCGCTCCCAGGGGTAGGGTCCCCGCACGTAGGAGGCCAGCAGATTCCCGTCCCACCCCACCAGGTAGCGGCCGCCGTAGACGGCATAGGGCAGCAGGGGCGGGGAAGAGGCCTGGAAGCCACGCTGCAGCAGGGCTTCGTCGGTCACGTCGTTGCAGAGTTCGATCTCGATCACAACCGCGTCGGGCTGCAGGCTCAGGCCAAGCGTCTGCAGCGAAACGGCGTAGCTGGAAGGACTGTATCCCTGTCCTCCGGCGTTGATGACGCGCAGGCGTTTGGTCAGGGTGGGCTGAAGGGCCCGCTGAGCCACCTTGGTGTAGTGGTCGCGCGAGGGTATGCCCAGGCCGAATCCGATCGAGTCGCCCAGCGAGAGCACCCGCACTTCGCCGGAAGGCTTGGCGGCCGGGAAGTCCTCTTCGCCCCGGAAGCCGAAGTGGTTGGTGCGGAAGGGCTCATCCCAAATCACTCCCTGATAGTCGGGTTTGAAAGTGATAGGAAGGCGTCCAGTCATCATGACGTGGTCGCGGCTCTCCTCGGAATCGTCCAGAGCCGACCAGCGAAGGGCCCATTCAGCCAGACCGGACAGCAGCAGGAAAATCACTGCGAAAAAAGCCAAGCTGAGCAAGTAGAGCTTGAACTTGCGGGCAGGCGTCAGTCTTTGCTGTGCGGCCTCGGGCGCCGCCGGAGACGCTTCCTGGCGTGTGTCTGGGGCGGAGCGGGCGTCATCCGGCATGGGACTCTCCGGCGCGGCTGGACGGATTGGGGAGTGCAACCCCTTGCTTGCGGGCGATGAGCGTGAAGAACCCGCCCTCCTGAGCGCCCCTCCACAGTTGCGAGAACTCCTTGGCCGCCCGAGCCAGGCCGCCACCGGGCGGCTCGGGACGGAACAGATGTTCGTCGGCGGAAAAGGTCGATCCCAGGCGGGTCTTGGGGATGGTCTTGACCAACTCCAGACCGTTGGGCCTGAACCAGTCCAGCGTGCTGGCGATGGTGTATTTGACCTCGTGAGGATTGCGGTACTGGTCCTCGAACCAGGCCTTGCGCTTGGCGGCGCTCAGGCGGGCGCGCCTCAGACGGGGATCGAGCCCGGCCCAACGCTCTCCAGTGATACGGAAAAGCATGCGGCGAAGGTCGGTGCCCAGGCGTCCCCAGCGATGATAGAGGCCCACGATGAGGTGTCCGCCGGGGCGCACCAGGCGGGCCAGACGCTGGAATCCGGCATAGGGATGCGAGGTGTGGTGCAGCACCCCGTTGCAGATGACCACGTCGAAGGATTGCTCGGCGAAGACAGGACGAAAGAGATTCATCTGCAGGAAGAAAACCCGCTCCAGATCGTGGCGGTTTCGGAAGTCCTGGGCCAAGCGCAAGGAGGAAAGCGACAAATCGGTGCCCAGCACCGTTCGATGGGCGATCCCTAAAAAGCAACTGAGCTGTCCGGTGCCGCAGCCGGCCTCCAGCACGCGGGCTCCGAAGGGTATTTGCTCGTCCAGCAGGCGGGCGAAGACACCCCGCCGGGCCTTGTCCATAAGACTGCCCAGGCTGTCGAAATCGTCGTAGTCGGGAAAAGGGTGCTCCTCGTAGAACTCGCGGATGCGGGCGGTGACGTCTGATGGATCGCCGGCTCCCTCATGAGGATGATAGAGGCAGGGGATTCCCTGGCTGAAAGCGAACTCCCGGTCGCAATCGAGGCACCTCAGCACCCGGCCGCTCTGCCCCAAGCGGGCGCCGCAGAGGGGACAGCGGAGCAGGTGCAGGTAGGGGAGTTGGGGCGTGGTCGGCATTTGTGCTAAAAAATTAGCTTCTCTATTGGGAGCCCGGCTGCAGGGCGTCTGCGAAGCCGTCCGCTATTGTATCATCGAGCCCGCTTTTGCTAAATTGAAGAGGTTATGGGCAAGCTGAGCATCCTGGCCGAGCTGTTCGAATTCCTGCGCGTGCGCAAGAAGCTCTGGCTGTCGCCCATCATCCTCTTTCTGGTCCTGATCGGAATCCTTTTGGTCTTCTCTGAATCGTCCGCGGTGGCCCCCTTCATCTACGCCCTCTTTTAGGCCCGGCGCCGGGCCCGGGCGAAACGGCTTCTCTCCTCTTGGTGTAGAATGGGCTGTCTATGGCGCGTCGCTATTACATTGAGACTTTCGGCTGCCAGATGAACGAGCACGACTCGGAAAAGATTGCCGGTCTTCTCTCCCATCAGGGCATGGTGGCAGCCGCTCATCCCGACCAGGCCGACGTCTACCTCCTCAACACTTGCAGCGTCCGCGAGAAGGCGGCTCAGAAAGTTTACAGCCGTCTGGGAGAGTTCAAGTCGCGCAAGAAAGCCGATCCGGAATTCACCATCGGCGTGGTGGGCTGCGTGGCCCAGCAGGAAGGGGAGACGATGGTCGACAGGGCGCCATTCGTCGACCTGGTGGTGGGGACTCATCTCTATCACGAGATTCCCGACCTGCTGGAAGAAGTGCGGCAAGGGCGCGCCAAACAGGGGGCCGGCAGGGTGGCCACCCGATTTCTCGAGGACAAGGCTCCCGTCGAGATCTCCTCGGTCGACCGCAGCAGCGGCTTCCGCGCCAACATCACCATCATGGAAGGCTGCAACAAGCGCTGCAGCTTCTGCATCGTGCCCTTTACCCGGGGCAGGGAACGCAACCGCCCGGCCCTTCACATACTGGAGGAAGCGCGCCAGGCCGCTGGAGACGGATTCGTCGAGGTACTGCTGCTGGGACAGACGGTCAACAGCTACAAAGACCCCTCCGATTCCGGCTTCAAGTTCGCCGACTTGCTGGCCCGGGTGGCCGAGATCCAAGGCCTGCGGCGGGTGCGCTTTACCTCGCCTCATCCGCGCGACTTCCGCGACCAGGCCATCGAGGTGATCGCCTCCTATCCCAACATTTGCAACCAGGTGCATCTGCCTCTTCAATCGGGGTCCGATTCGGTGCTGAAACGCATGCGGCGCCAGTACACCAGCCAGTGGTTTCTGGAACTGGTGGACAAATTCAAGCGCTGCGGCCGTCCCATCGCCTTTTCAACCGACGTCATCGTCGGTTTTCCCGGCGAGAGCGAGGAAGACTTCGAGCGAACCCTTGAAGTCGTTTCTCGAGTGGGCTTCGAGTCGATGTTCTCCTTTAAATATTCGCCCCGGCCATACACCGAGGCCATGCCCTGGCAAGACGACGTGCCGGAGGACGTGAAAACACGCCGCCTGATGATGCTGCAAAGAATGCAGAAGGGAATCCAGCTCGATCTGCACAAGCAGCGCTATCTGGGGCGGGAAGTGGAGGTCCTTGTAGAGGGCCTGGCCCGCGACGGAGAAAACCGCTTCGGACGCACCCTCAGCGGCAAGGTCGTCAACTTCGCAGGAGAGGAAGAGGCCGGCGAATTCGTCTCTCTACGCATTACAGATGTCGGTCCCAACAGCCTCAAGGGAGAGCGCGTGACTCCCGCGGCCCTGGCTGGAGGCCCACGGAGGAGGCAGCATGGAACGCGAGTTTAGAATCAAAGGGCTGATGATGGATCCCATCACCAACTCGCCTATCGTAATCCTGCAAGACAACGACAAGACCACGCTCTTGCCGATCTGGGTAGGCATTTTCGAAGCCAACGCCATCGCCCTTCAAATCGAACGCATCGACACTCCGCGGCCCATGACTCACGATCTCATCAAGAATCTCATCGGCCAATTGGGAGGCGAGGTGGAGAAGGTGGTGGTGACGGAATTGAAAGAGAGCACGTTCTTCGCCGTCATTCATTTGATTCAGGACGGCGGACCCGTCATCATCGACAGCCGGCCCTCCGACGCCATCGCCGTGGCTCTGCGCACCGACTGTCCCATCTTCGTCACCGAACAGGTGATCGAGAGCTCCCGCAACATTACGCTGGAAAAAGAGAACGCCGATCCGGAAGAGGTCAAGAAATGGCTCGAGAACCTCAATCCGGAAGACCTGGGCAAGTACAAGATGTAGGGCGAGGCCCTGCATGATCTTGGTGCAAAAGGGCGCCGCATTCCTGCGCCCGCCTTTCACGGCCGACGACAACACCTCCTAAGCCCTCTCGCATTTATTGACATAATACACGTTAAACGAACATGCAGACGTGACCGGGCTAGAGGCGCAAATCCCCCCGGTTGACCGAATGTGGAGGGTTTCGAGCTACTTCCCGGGCGGCGGAGGCAGCTTGCGGGCTGCAACAACCGAATCAAAAGCGCACTCCTTGTGGCTGCCGTCGCAGAAAGGCGAGTTGCCGGTGCGCCCGCAGCGGCACAGCGAAATCACCGTGCGGCCGGCCAGGTCGAATTGATTCCCCTCAGCATCGAAGATCTTGAAATCCCCCGAGATGCGCAGGGGCCCGTTGTTCTTGCAGATGATTTCCGTGGACATGAAGCAAAGAGTAGCACAGGCCGTTTGGAAGCGGATCCTTTCTCAAAACGACCGAATCGGCTTTTTCTCAGTTAGGAGTGTAAGTCGTCAGACGTCAAATTGCCGGAGTTACGCTTACAGCAGGCCGCAAAATAGGTCGTTTTCCCGTCTAGTGTAGAAGGAAATCCGAAATTTCGGCGATATTTGTATTCCGCTCTCGCTCGTGTCAGAGGATATGTGCTACGCTCCCTCCTTCCAGTAGTGCAAACCTCTTTTCAGGAGACCGAGCAAAATGAACGCCAAAGAAGTCATCCAGTTCGCCAGGGAGCGTGAAATCAAGGCGGTTGACCTGCGGTTTTGTGACCTGCCGGGGCTGTGGCAGCACTTTACCGTGACGTCGGACATGTTGGACGAGGACAGTTTCGAAGAAGGCTTCGGATTCGACGGTTCCAGCATTCGGGGCTTCCAGAAGATCCAGGAAAGCGACATGCTTCTCTTCCCCGATCCTGAGAGCGCCTTTGAAGACCCCTTCACGGCAGAGCCCACCTTGGTTCTCTTCTGCAACGTGGGCGACCCCATCACCGGCGAGCCCTACAGCCGCGATCCCCGCTATGTGGCTACCAAGGCTGAAAAATATCTGCAATCCACCGGCATCGCCGACACCGTATACTTCGGTCCCGAGCCCGAGTTCTTCGTCTTTGACGACATTCGCTTCGAGGTCTCGCCCAACCGCTCTTTCCACCAGGTCGATTCCGTCGAGGGTCCCTGGAACACGGCCCGCGACGAGCAGCCCAACCTGGGTTACAAGCCGCGCTACAAGGAAGGCTACTTTCCCGTCCCTCCCATGGACTCTCTGCAGGACATCCGCACCGAGATGATGCTGCTGCTCAAGCAGGTGGGAATCGAGGTTGAGGTCCACCATCACGAAGTGGGCAGCGGCGGCCAGTGCGAGATCGACATGCGCTTCGATACCCTGCGTCAGATGGGAGATAACTTGCTCAAGTTCAAGTACATTATCAAGAATGTTGCACGCCGCCACAACAAGACGGTCACGCTCATGCCCAAGCCGGTTTTCACCGACAACGGCTCGGGAATGCACTGCCACCAAAGTCTCTGGAAGGATGGCAAGAACCTCTTCTATCAGGCGGGAACCTACGCCGATCTGAGCCGCGAGGCGGTCCACTACATCGGGGGGATCCTCAAGCACGCTCCCTCGCTGCTGGCTTTCTGCGCCCCCACCACCAATTCCTACCGCCGCCTGGTGCCGGGATACGAGGCCCCCATCAACCTCATCTACTCGCAGCGCAACCGCAGCGCCTGCGTCCGCATTCCGGCCTACTCGCGCAGCGAGAAGTCGAAGCGCATCGAATTCCGTTCTCCCGACCCTTCAGCCAATGGATATCTGGCTTTTGCGGCCATGATGATGGCGGGATTGGACGGCATCCAGAACAAGGTCGCCCCGCCCGATCCGATGGACAAAGACCTCTACGACCTGGAGCCGGAAGAGATGGCCGAAGTGGCCAACCTCCCGGCCAGTCTGGAGGAGTCCCTGGCGGCCCTGAAAGACGACCACGACTACCTGCTGCAGGGTGATGTCTTCACCTCCGACCTGATCGAAAGCTGGTTGGAGTACAAGTGGAAGCACGAGGTCGAACCCATGCGGCTGCGGCCCCACCCCTACGAGTTCGCCCTCTACTTCGATATTTAGCGGCTTCGCGCCTACAGGGGCATCGGCTATGCTGAAGCCATGCAGGCGCGGGACCTCATTCTTTCGCCCGAGTTGGCGGGCCGGGAAGCTGAAGCCTTCCTGGCCCGCTTCGGTTTCACCGACCCGGCACGGGCCGATGAGCGTCTGCAAAGCCTGGCTCGCCGCATCGGCCAACCCGAGCGCCTGGCCGACTTGCTCTCTTCCCTGCTGGAGGAGATCGCCGATTGCCCCAATCCCGACGCCGTCCTTCCCCGCCTCGAAGATGTCTTCGGGGCGCTGCAAAACCCGGCCGTCTTGATTTCTTTCTTGATGGAAAACCGCGCGGCTCTGGCCCGTCTGGTGTGGATTCTGGCGTCGTCGGGCTATCTGACTCAGACCTTCGTCCGCAACCCCGAGTACGTCTACTGGATTCTCGACCGGGGAAACCTCGAACAGCCGCAGGACCGCGACTATTTCCTGCGCCAGGCCGAAGACGCCGTCAGGCCTTTCGAACACATCCCCTCGGCCCTGGACGCACTGCGCCGGATGCGCCGCAGGGAGAATCTGCGAATCGCGGCTCAGGAAGTTCTCGAGTTGATCGATCTGCCCGATTCCATGTCCCAGATCTCGGCTTTGGCCGATGCCATTCTGCAGTCCGTTTTCGAGCTGGCCTGCCGCAAGTCGGAATTGGCCTCGCCCTCTTTTGCCGTGCTGGCCATGGGCAAGCTGGGCGGCTGCGAACTCAATTTCAGCTCGGACATCGATCTGGTCTATGTCTTCGACCAGGGGGAGAACGACCGCGCCATGCTGCGCCTGGGGCGGACTCTGACCCGCATGCTCAGCGAACCCAGCGGCGAAGGCAGCCTCTACCGCGTGGACTTGCGACTTCGTCCCATGGGCTCCACGGGCCAGATCGCCTACTCTCTGGAAGCCTTCCGCAGCTATTTCGAGACCTGGGCTGACACCGCCGACCGCCTGGCTTTCATCAAGTGCCGGGTTGTGGCCGGCCATGCCGAACTGGGGCGGCGATTCCTGAAGCTGGCCCAACGTTTCGTCTACCGCCGCTATATCGATCTGGCGGCTGTGGAAGAGGTGCGTTGGCTGAAGCGGCGCACCGACCAGAAGATGCGTTCTTTGGGTGAAGAGGAACGCAACGTCAAGCTGGGCATCGGGGGAATCCGCGAGGTGGAATTCTTCGTGCAGGCTTTCCAGCTTCTGCACGGGGGCGAACAGGCCGAGCTGCGGACGACCCAGACCTTGCGGGCCCTGACGGTGCTGGTGGACCGCGGATTCATCGCCCATCAGACCTTCCGCGACCTGCGCGAGGCCTACCGCTTTTTGCGCATACTCGAGCACAAGCTGCAACTGGCCGAGGACCGCCAGACCCATACGCTGCCGGAAGATGCCCGCCAACTGGAGGTCCTCAGCCGGCTCATGCGTCTGGCCCCGCATCAGGACGAGGGCGAGCAGCAGGAAAGGCCCACGCTGCAATCGGAGATGCGCCGTCACAGCAGCAACGTGCGTCAGATCTTCGAGTCTCTCTTCGAGGACAAGCACCTGCCTGAAGGCTTCGAGGAACTGCTGCTCAATCCTGACCTGAGGGGCGAAGAAGGCGTTGACTGGCTCAAGCGCAAGGAGGTGGAAAAGCCCGAAGTCATTCAAAACGGACTGCAGATGCTGGCCTCGGCTCCGGCCTTTCCCGAGTCCCCTTCACGGCTCCGCAATCTGGTGGCCAACCTGGCGCCGGCGCTGATCGAAGCCGCCCAGAGGATGCCTCGAGCCGAGCGCCTCTTCAGCCGCCTCGACCGCCTGGCCGAAGCCAGCGGAGCCCGCAACGGACTCTACCGCGGCCTGGTGGAAAACCGCTCCCTGGCGGCCCGGCTCTTCGACATTCTGGCTGCAGGCAACCTGCTCTCGGAAACGCTTATCGCCAACCCCGAACTGCTGGACGGGGTGAACCGCCCCGAGGAGTGGAAAGAGGCCATGGCCGATGACGCTGATATCGAGGTCGAGGGCTGTCCCGATGCCGATGCCCTGCGCACACTCAAGCGCCGTGAAGAATTCAAGATTGCCGTGCTGGAGCTGGAGGAAGTCATCTCCGGCGAACAGGCCCGCAGACTGCTCAGTTCGCTGGCTGCGTCTTGCTTGAAATGGGCCTTTGACGAAGCTCTGGAGTCGATCGACGATCTGCGGGAACTCCCCATGGCTGTCCTGGCCCTGGGCAAGCTGGGCGGATCGGAGTTGACCTACCACTCCGACCTCGACCTGATGCTGGTCTTCCACAGCCAGGACGTCCCCGACCTGCCGCTGTTGGACGCCTTCGTCCGTCGCTTGCGCGGATTGCTGGAAGAGCTGACGGCCGCCGGACGCGCTTACCGCCTCGACTTCCGGCTGCGCCCCGAAGGCCGCCACGGCGACCCCGCCATTGCACTTGCAGACTTTCACCGGTACCTCAAGGATCGGGCTGAGGCTTGGGAGCGGGTGGCCTACGTCAAGGCGTCCGCCGTGCTGACTCGCCACTTGGACGATCCCTGTCCCGACCTCTTCTGGAATTCCCCCCAAGCGCTCCAAAAGGACGAACGGAGCTCTTTGGCCGGCTTGCGAGAACGCCAGGAAAAGGAGCTGTCTGAAGAGAAAAACGAGGAGCGCTACGACTTCAAGGTCGGCCCGGGCGGCCTGATGGACATCTATTTCATCGTCCAGAGCCTGCAACTGGCGCAGGCCCTGCCCGAGCCCAACACCGCCCGCGCCCTTTCCAAACTCCGCCTCCAGGGCGCCCTCAAGGAAGAGTCCGCCGCCGCCCTTGTGGACGCTTTACACTTCTACCGCCGCCTGGAAGCCGTCAGCCGGCTGGTGCAGGAAAGATCCGCCAATTCAATCCCCAACGATCCTCAGGAAGCTCGTCTCCTGGCTCACCTGACCGCCGACCTCGACCCCCAGGACCTGCTCGACACCTACCTCCACCACCGCCACGCCGTCCGCCGCCTTTACCATCGCCATTTCCACTAACGCCATCCCTTCAAGTAATGTCGCGTTCGCCGGTGCGGATGTTGTAGCCTTCTTCGACCGGAACCACGAAGACGCGCCCGTCGCCGATTTCGCCGGTGCGGGCGGTTTCGATGATGGTGCGGATGACTTCTTCGGCCTGCTCGTCGGGCAGAACCAACTCCACCTTGATCTTGGGCAGCAGGGAGACCTTGTATTCCTGGCCGCGGTAGATGGCGGTATGGCCCCGCTGACGTCCGTGGCCGCGGACTTCCGAAATGGTCATGCCGCGCACGTTGAGTTCGGTGAGGGCATCTTTGACTTCTTCCACTTTGCTGGGACGGATGATGGCGATGATCAGTTTCATGGCGAGGTTTCAATGGCTTCCAGTACGGAGTTTGAGATTTGACGCCGCTGGTCGGGGGACAGGGCGCGTCCCTGGTGGCTGAGGTAGAAGACATCCACCGCGCGCGATCCCTCGGTGGAGATGAGGATCAGTTCGATGTCGCAATCGGCCGCCGCCAGCACCCTTCCGATTCGGTGCAGCAGCCCCAGCGAATCGGGGGCGATTACCTCGAGGATGGAGTACTCGTCCGAGTCGCTTTCGCCGAAGTAGGCAGTGGGCTCGAAGGGGCGGGCCACATCCCGCAAGAGTGGACTTTTAGCCTTTTCTTGCAGCAGTTTAGATATCGAAGCATCATCCTTAATGACAGCCCTCAGAAGGTGCTTGAACGCTTCCCTTTCCTGGGCATTCTTCTCGAAGCGGTCACGCGTGTCGGTGAACTGGAAGAGGTCGAGTACAAGTCCCCGGTCATTGCTGAAACCGTATCCCCTGAGGATGTTCATGTCGAAGTAAGTCAGGGTCCCGGCGATGTGGGCGAAGAGGCGTTTGCGGTCGGGGGTGAGGACGCACAGGCGCCAGCGCTCGTCCTGGCGGTTGAGACGGATCTGCACGGGTTCCTCTTGCAGGCGGGCCGACATGCGGAAGTGCTGAAAAATCTCCTGTCGGTCGACGCTCACCAGATAGCGCTTGGGGAAGCCCTTGAGAAAGTCCTGGAAGGCGGCGGCATCGATTTCCTCGGGAAGGTCGTCGAGAAGCCGCTTGGAGATGGACTGCCTGGAGATGCGCTCGGCTCCGTAGCCTCGGGTGAGATGGTTGTAGGCCGCCACGTAGAGCTGAAAGAGCAGGTCCCGTTGCCAGTCTTTGAGGATTCCCGGTCCCACGGCGCGGATGTCAGCGTAGGTCAACAGGCAAAGCAGACGAAGCTGTTCCACCTCGGAGAAGCGCCCAGCGAAGGAGGCGATGACCTTGGGATCTTCCAGATCGCGCCGAAAGGCCACGTTGGACATGGCCAGATGATCGCGGATCAGGTTGGATACACGCTCGATGTCTTCAGTGGGAAATCCCAGGCGCTTTAGTGCTCGGTGGGCCATCCGGGCGCTGCGCTGGGCGTGATTCCCTTCCCGGCTCTTGCCCACGTCGTGCAGCAGCAACGAGAGAGTCAGCAGTTCAGGCTTCTGGGTTTCCCTCAAAAGGGCCGCAAAGCGCCCGTCGGGACAACTCTCGGGGTCGAGCAACTCTTCGCAATGCTTGATGGCCTGCAAGGTATGCTCGTCCACCGTGTATCGGTGATAGAAATCGCGGATGACCCTTTCCTTAATGCTGCTGAACTCGGGAAAGAGCATCTCCAACACGCCCAGTTCGTACATCTCGCTGAGCGTGCGATAAAGCCCTGGCCGGGGCTGAAAGAGCTCCCGCAGCAGTTGCGTCACCCGTGGTGCACGCAGTCCCGAAGACATTTCGGGGAGAGCTTGAACGGCGGCGTCGCGGGCCGAGTCACCCAGGGGACGCCCCTCTTTAAGGCCATGCAAAAACAGGCCCACCACGTCGGCCGCCGTCGAGACCTCCCGTCCCACGCACTCGATGGCCTCGGAAGGCGGCGGCGGATCGACGGCCGTGACGTTGCGCCGGCACAGGTGGACGATGGTGTGGGCGCTCAGGAAATAAGTGTTCATGAGCGATTCCACGGCCGATGAGGGATCTCGGCTGCCGAATCCCAGCGTCTCCGCAACCTCTTCCTGGAGGCGGTGGGTCAGCTTGTCCTGGCGGCGGCCGGTCATCCAGTGCAGCACCAGGCGGATGCGGCAGAGAAACTCGTGAGCGCGCTGAATCTCGTCTTCCGAAGCGGCCAGAAAAGCCTCGGTTCCCAGCAACCGCTGCAGCCACTGTGCGGTCCAGTAGTCGCGCAGTCCTCCCGGAGAGGACTTGATGTCGGGTTCCAGTTGGTAGACGGTGTTGCCGAACTCCTGGTGACGCTTGCGCGTCAACTCGATGAGACGCTGTGAAAGCTGATCTCCTTGGCGTCGCAGGAAAGGCGGCAGGACGCCCTTGAGAAAGCGTCGCCCCAGCACCTCGTCGCCGGCCACGAAGCGCGCGTCCAGCAGCGCCAGCACGAACTCGGCGAACTGCAGATCGAGGGACTCCAGGTCCTGCATGCGCCACACCTGCTGGCCCACCTGCAAGTCGAGATCCCAGAGGCGGTGGAGAAAATCCCGGATGACCTTCTCCTGCTGCTCCCCCAGGTGAACGATCAGCAAGTCGACGTCGGAAGCCGGAAAGAGCTCGCTCCGACCGTAGCCGCCGATGGCGACCATGGCCACCGGCTCTTCCTTGAGCAATTCGCCCGAAACATCCTTGATGATGCCGTCGATCTCCTCCGTCATGCGACCCAATGCGCGCAAAGCGTTCCCTTGAGCTGTAAAGTCCTCTTCGATGACCTTGCGGGCCCGCGCCAACTGGCGCTTGCGCTTGGGCGGAGAGTGGGTCGGCATGGCTCTTATCTTAGCAGCGCGGCCGGTTTGATGGCACCCGGGAGCAGCTCAATCGGCCTCGAAGAGGGCTTTGAAAGAGGCGTACCATCCAGCCAGAATCACTTCCACCACAGTGGGCTGAAGATGGGCCGGCTTCTTGAGAAGCAGTTGGATGATAAGGGGACTCTTGCCGTGCTCAAAGCGCTTCCAGGATTCGCCGGATGACTTGAGAGCCTCCCGCGCTTCCTGCTCCGGGCAGCGAAAGCGGTAGAGGACGTCGGCCTCGTTTCCCGGATGGCTCAACAGCAAAAAGGCCGACTCCGCCTCCAGGCTGTCGGCCACTGATTCGAAGGCGCTTCGATTGACTTCCCAGTAGGACTCCAATTCCTCAAGTTTGGCTCGGAAGCGGCGTTTCCACCCCCGGCGCAAGAGGCGGTCGGCCCGCTCCATCAGCCTCCCTGAAGCCTCCCGTCCGGGATACAGGGATCGAATGGAAGGCAGGCGTCCCTGGTAGTAGTCCCAAATGGGCCCGAATTCATCCAGCAAACCAACTACGGCGAAAACCTCGCGAGGGTCGATCCCGCAGACCCTGGCAATGCTGAGACATTTCTCCATACTGGTGGGTTGGATCTGCTGAGCGGACATCCAGCGCGCTACGGTGGCGTTGTCGACGCCTAGCTTGCGGGCGATCTTGCGTTGCGAGAGTCCTGGAAATTTGGCCTCGAGAAGCTGTCTCAGACTGCGGAAACGGCCTTCCTTCTCAAAGTCGCCATAGACGCTGGAATCGCTATGCAGCAACATATCTCTATTCCCCCTTGAAACCCGGCAGGCTGACGCCAGCCGGCGTCAAAACCCTCCCCAATGACAAACGTTATAGACCCTCGCAAGGGTCCCGACCCCTCCTGACAGTGTAGCAGACCGTAGCGCGGAGAGACATTTTTCTTCTTATATGTTGCATGGCGCAACGCTAGTGGGGTATGATCCTATGAAGTCACGGGCTTTGACAGTAGGCAAACTTTCCTGCTCTCACTCTGCCGGCCTGACCGCTGGCCCCGTGTCCATAAAGAGTTTCAGTGAGGACTGGATTTCCGGAGGGGGAGACCAACTCGTGTATTTCGTCCCGTGCGCCGATTTCGGGGAACGGTCGGGACAAAAGACGCACCAAATGCGAACAAGACGAGGAGGAATCTTGAGCACCAAAGGTCGAATCAATGACTACGTTGGTCACCGCCTGCAGCAAATCCGCAAATCCCGCAAGATGACTTCGGCCGAAGTCGCCCGTCGCGCGGGAATACCCCCTGGGTCCTACAGTTGCCTGGAAAACGGCTGGTACCGCATGAATCTGGACAGCCTGTTCCGCATTCTGCAGGTGCTGAAGGCCGATATCCGCCAGGTCTGGCCCAGGGCCGACAAGAGTCCCAAGGGCGTGGTGGACGAGGAGTTTCTGGTTGAAGCTACCCGTCAATCCATGCGCCGCCAGCCTCGCGAGGTCTCTTTGGACGATGTCTACGAGGCTGTTTCAGACGCCTTCAACATCGGCAAGGACAAGCTGTTTATCCAGTCGCGTGGCTGGAAGCGGCTCATCCAGGCCCGCGGCGCCATTGGACTGATCGTCCGACAAATACCTTATTTGTCGCTGACCGACCTGTCCGGCTCGCTGGGTTGGAGTCTGTCCTCCATCGGCGAGCAGACCCGCAACTTCGAGGACGCCATCCAAGAAGACGCCGACCTGGCCACGCGCTTCTTTCAAGCCCGCAACACCATCCGCCGGAGTTTCCCTTCCCTGGTGTTGGACGCCGACGACCTCGAGCGGGAGGAAGAATGCGTGGCCCAGTCACGCGCCTCTTGATCGGCTCTCGCGACTTTCTGCCCGCGGCTCCTGGTCTTGGCCGGGAAGCCGCGGGTTTTCTTTCTTGTTCGGGAGGCTCTATTCTGTGCGCAGAGCCGCTATGGGGTCGGTGCGCAGAGCCCGGAGGGCAGGGCCCGCAACGGCGATCAGAGCCGTCAGCAGCGTCACTCCCGTCACCACCAGAGGGACGAGCAGAGGGGGATTGGAGGGATCGGCAAGCGCGGCCAGCCCCACCAGGCCGCCGATCAGGACCAGACCGACGCCCATTCCCAGCAGCACGCCTCTCAGTCCTCGACGGACGATGAGGCGGATGACTCCGGCCCTTTCCGCGCCCAGGGCCACACGGATGGCGATTTCTTTTTCCATCAGGCTGGCGGCATAGGCCACCAGGCCGTGCATTCCCAGGGCGGCCAGCAGAAGAGCGAAGCCCGCGAAGGCGCTGAGCATGATGGCGGCGATTTTAAGGGGACGCCAGGCTTGCTCGGCAAGATCCTCCATCGCCACCACGTTGACCCCCACCGAGGCATCCAACTCGGCCACTTGCTTTCTGATTTCTAGCGCGGGGGCCGCTCCTTCCCGATGGGTGCGCAAAATGGCGAAAAAGCGGCGTTGGGGCTGACGCTGGGAGAAGGTGTAAATCCGGTCTCGCCTCTCCATAAAGACGATGCCGCCGATACTGTCTGCCGCAATTCCCACGATGACGCCTTGCTGCTGGCGCGGACCCGGGTTGAGAAGAACGGACTGACCGATGGGACTGGAATCCGGCCAATGACGCCGGGCCAAGGCGGCACTGATGACGATGGGCGCTGTCCCGGTCTGGTCGGCTGCCTGGAAGTCCCGGCCCTGCAGCAAAGGGATTCCCATGCTGGAAAAGTAACCCTGGCTGACGCGGCTCCAGAGGGCGTTGATCTCAGCCTCGGGCTGTTGCTCGGGCAGCCGGTAGCCGATTTCATGCTCTTCGAAGTTGAGGGGCAGGGTCTGGGTGAGGGCCGTCTGCTCGACAGAGGGAAGTGCCTTCAGCCTCTCCAGCAGGGCGTTCTGAAAAGCCTCGACGGACTGGGCCGAGGGATAGTCAGCCTGGGGAAGATTGATGGCTACCGAAGTCAGACCCCGAGGCTGGAAGCCGAGATCGAGGCGCCGGAAGTCGTCCAGCGCGGAGACGGCCAGCAGAGCGGCCGCCGAGAGAATCATGGCGCCTGCCGTCTGTACCGCGACAAGCAGGCGGGTCAGGCGGCGGCTTCGTCGCGAGGCCGTACCCCGCGCGCCCTCGCTGAGGGCATCGCTCAGATTTGCTCCGGCTCGCCAGGCGGGGATCAGGCCGAAGACCAGTCCGGCCGCCGCCGACAGCAGTAGAGCCAAGGCCACCGTCCAACCGTCGAGGTGCACGTCTCCCACCCGGAAGATTTGTGCGGGGATAATGCTTCCCACTGTAAGAATGCACCAGCGGGCCAGAAGAAGGCCCAGCCCGGCGGCGGCCAGGGCGATCAGCGAGCTCTGCAACAGCGTCTGCAAGGCCATCCGTCCACGGCTGGCGCCCAAAGCCTGGCGCACGGCCAGTTCGCGCCGTCCCGTCATGCCTCGAGCCATGAAGAGATTGGCCACGTTGCCGCAAACCACCAGCAGCACCGCTGCCAGCGCTCCCAGGAGCACCAGTCCCATGAGGTGGAAGAGGTCGTAGAAGAACACCAGCGCCTCCCGCAGCGGGACCACGCGCACGCCCCGCTCGCGATAGACGTCGGGATACTCTTCGGCCAGGGCCGAATGGACGCCTTTCAACTCCTCGGCGGCGGAAATCAAACTGGCGTCTTGAGCCAGGCGTCCGATCACCAGCCAGTCGCTTCGCTGGCGCTCGCCCTTCAAAGGACTCTCGATCGGCGCCCACAAGCGGACCGAAGCGAAGGGAAAATGAAAGTCCTGAGGAGCCACCCCCACCACCAGATGGCGATTCCCGTTGAGGTCTATTGGGCGTCCCACGATCTGCTCGTCGCCGCCGTAGCGAGTGAGCCAGAGCGAATGTCCCAGCACGACCTTGGGGTCTCCCGGCCGGTCCTCGGCGGGCAAAAATAGGCGTCCGCGCTGAGCCTGCACCCCCAAGAGGTGAAAGAGATTGGGAGTGACCCAGGCCATGTCGAACTGCTCGGGCGGACCGGCGCCGTCCGACAGATTGACCGTTGAATACTGGTAGGCAGCCAGATCTTGAAAGCTGCTGAGCCGAGCCTGCCAGTCCTCGAAGGTGGGGCCGGATTGGCGCAGCAAATCCCATCCCATCTCGCCTCTTCGCTCCAGATCGGTCTCGTATAGATGAACCAGTTGCTCGGATTGAGGAAACGTCAGAGGACGGAACAAGAAGGGGCTCAAGAAGCTGTAGAGAGCTGTATTGGCCCCGATCGTCAGGCCTAGAATCAAGACGGCGGTGAGGGCGAATCCCGGAGATCGTATCAGGGAGCGAAATGCGTAGGTCAATTCGGAGCGCAGTGCTTGCATGGGACCTCCTCCTGATGGACTGCCCACATTGCCACGGGGCGGAAGTAAACGATCTTTCCATTCACCGAGCCCTTGCAGGCACAGGTCGGCCAGGGCTCCCGTCCAGAGTCGAATCAGGCCGATCCACCCGCGCCCACGCCAAGCGGCCCGGCAGGAATCGTGAAAGGCCTCGCGCAGATCCCTGGAAAACCGCTTGCGGAAAGAGGGCGGATAGACTTTTAGCAGCCAGCGGTAGAGCCTCGACGAGAACCGTACCGCGACCGCTTCGCGTTTCTCCATCTCATCCCTCATCCAGGAGTTGCAGGGCCCGGCCGAGCCGGACCCACCGCGCCATCCGCTCGGCCTCGGCGGCGGCCACTTCCCTTCCCAGCGTGGTGATGCGGTAATAGCGTCGCCGTTCGTCGCTTTCAGGATCCACCTTGCGGCGCTCCAACTCGCAGACCAGTCCGCCCTCCAGCATCTTTTTCAAGTGTCTGTAGAGCGCTCCCGGCTGCATGCGGACTTGGGCGCCGGAAAGTGCGGCGGCATCCTGCATGATGCCGTAGCCATGCCGGTCCTGCTCCATCAGGACCATCAGTATCGCCAACACCTGAGGGTTGAGCGGGAGCCAGTCTTGAATCGTCTGTTGTTTCTCCGTCATTACAAACGGGTTGATTATAGACAGATTGTTTATAGTAGGTCAAGGGTGAAGTTAAGTTGACGGCGCTTGGCTCTCTTTAGTGCCGATGAGCCCCAGGGAAAAACAAGACATCCTAGGAAGCGGGCTGAAGCAGACTCATTCGCTGCGCAGGGCCACCACCGGTTGAACGCGGCTGGCCCGCGATCCCGGGACGGCCAGGGCCAGCAAGGTTGTGGCCACCAGAAGGAGGGCTGAGGCTGCCAGGATCAGGGGGTCGGCGGGACTGACTTGATGGAGCAGACTGGAGATCACTCCTCCCAGCCCCAGGGCCAGGAGCGTCCCCAGCAGGATGCCCCACAAGGCAGGCCGCAGACCTTGTTGCAGCACCAGTGCCACCACGTGGCGGTCAAGCGCCCCCAGAGCCCTGCGGATGCCGATCTGATGGGTGAGGCGGGAGACGACAAAGGCCACCACGCTGTAGATTCCCACCGATGCCAGAATCAGTGCGGTCAAGGCGAAGGCGCCCAGCAAGAGGGTGATGAAGCGCTCGTCTGAAAGGGAGGCTGCGGCCACCTCCTGCATGCTGCGCACCTGGGTGATGGGCTGCTGGGGATCGATGCGGCGCACCTGCTCCCGCACGGCCGGCGTCAATGCCTGGGGATCGCTTCCCTGCCCATCCGTCCGCAGTACCAGGAAGCTGTTGTTGAAGGGCGCTTGAACGAGAGGCACGTAGATCTCTGGTGCGTCCGGTTGGGCGCCGGGGGCTAAACCGTAGACCTGCACGTCCCCCACCACGCCGATGATCTGGTAGCTGCGGGCGAAGTCTCCGCTGCCGGCGGCGATGCGCCGTCCGATGGGATCGCCCGAAGGGATATGGCGCTTGACCAGGGTCTCGTTGACGATGGCCACCAGAGGCCCGCCGGCAGCGTCCCGGGGACTGAAATCGCGTCCTTGCAGCAGCGCTATGCCCATGGTGCGGAAATATCCCGGACTGACGCGCTGGAAATGAGCGCCGGGACGGCGGGCCACGTCCACTGGCGTTTCGCCCTCGATGGAAAAGAAGAGTCCGTTGTTCCAAAAGGTGACCGGAATCTGAGTCACGAGAGCCGTCGACTCCACTCCCGGCAAGGCTTCCACGTTTTCGCGCAGACGCTGAAAGAAATCGAGACTTGCTTGGGCCTCGGAATACTTGCTGTAGGGCAAGCTGATATGAAACGAGAGGACGTTCTCAGGGTCCAATCCGATCTCGCTCTGCTGGAGCTGCCAGAGGCTGCGGATGAGCAGTCCCGACCCCACCAGCAGTACCAGGGCCAACGCCGTCTCGGTCACCAGGAGCAGACTGCGCGAGCGTCTCTGCCCGGTGCCGGGCAAAGAGGTGCGTCCGGCCCGTTTGAGGGTCTCGTTGGGATCCTGGCGCCAGGCCCTCCAGGCGGGCGCGCCGGCCGAGATCAATCCCGTCAGCAGCGAGACGGCCAGGGCGAAGGCCAGCACCCGCCAGTCCACCTGCACCTGGGCCTCTGCAGGCAGCGTGCCCGGAGGAATCCAGGCGGAAAAGAGGCGCAGGGTCCAGTGAGCCACCGCCACCCCCAGCGCCCCTCCAGCCAGGGCCAGCAGGAGGTTCTCGACCAGGAACTGGCGCAACAGCCGCAGGCGTCCCGCCCCCAGGGCCGAACGCAGGGCCACTTCGCGCTCCCGTTCCGAGGCCCGCACCAGATTAAGGTTGGCCACGTTGACGCAGGCGATGGAGAGCACCAGCAGCACGGCGGCAAAGAGCACCCATAAGCTCTGAGCCAGGTCGGACGCCACGATGCGTTCGCGCAGGGGATCGATGCGGACGCCCCAGTCCTTGTTGGTCTCGGGCGACTCTTCCGCGATGGCTGCGGCAATGGCGTCCATCTCGGACTGGGCCTGGGAGAGACTGCGTCCCTGGGCCAGACGGGCGTAGACGGTGAGGTAATGGCTGGCCCGTCCCACCTGGCTCGGGTCGAAGATCAGCGGGAAGTAAAGCTGAGCTGGACGGCGGTCGAGAGGACCCGGCTCGAGAATGCCCACGACTGGCATCTGCTTGCCGTCCACGGTGATGGTTTGCCCCACCAGCGCCGGGTCGCCTCCAAAGCGGCTCTGCCACAACGCGTGGGTCAGGATCACGGTCGGCTCTCCGCTCTGCCGGGATTCGGGCAGAAAGCCGGTCCCCAAGGCCATATCCACCCCCAGCAGACGGAAGAATCCGGGCGATACCGCCGCCCCCGAGATCTGTTCCGGTTCCCCGCCCCGCGTCACAACCACGCCGTCATCGCTGAAGGCGGCCATGGATTCAAAGCTCCGGCTCTGCTCGCGCCAATCGAGAAAAGTGCGCGGAGAAACCGAATTGCGCGGATACTCGGGCGGCCTCTCCCAGAGCATGAACAGCCGTTCAGGATCTTGATAGGGCAGCGGCTTGAGAAGGACCGAATCGACGACGCTGAAGATGGCCGTGTTGGCCCCGATTCCCAGGGCCAGCGTCACCATCGCCACCAGCGCAAACCCGGGATGCCGGCGCAACTGGCGCAGTCCGAATTGAAGGTCATGGCCTAATGCGGCGAACCAGGCGCGGCCTCTCGATGAAGAACCTTGGGAGGCCAAGATCCGGCGTCCTTGGCGACGCACGTCCTGGGGGTCGCCGAATTGCCTCAGAGCCTGGGCGCGGGCTTCCTGGCGGCTCATCCCCTTCTTCATGTTGGCTTCCATGCGCATTTGCAGATGGAAGCTGATTTCTTCCTCGATTTCCCCGTCGATCTCGGCCGCCAGGGTCGGATCGATCCCTTCTCCGTCGTTTCTCATGGCCCTTTCTCCTCGGCTGCATCTGCTCCCATGATGGCGTCCACGGCGGCGCTGAAACTCTTCCAGCGCCGCGACGCACCCTGCAGATGCCTGCGCCCCTTAGCGGTCAACTGATAGAACTTGGCGATGCGGTTGTTCTCGGAGCGGGCTTTGTGGGACTTGATCCATCCCCGCTTTTCCATGCGGTAGAGAGCCGGGTACATCGACCCCTCCCCCACCTTGAGCACGTCCTGGCTGATCCGTTCGATGGCCTCGGTGATGGCGTAGCCGTGCATGGCCCCTCTCCTCAGAGTCTGTAGAATCAGCATCTCCAAGGTCCCCCGCAGCAAATCTCCGCGATCTGATCTGGTCATCGTCTTCCAGTTTAGACCCTTAGACTGTCGAAGGGAAGATAGGGTTGCCCTTTTTTTTGCGGTCGAGGTGGCATGGAGGCCCGATTGTGCCGGGTTGAGAGATTGCCGCGCTGCGGGTAGAGTGCTCTTCAAAAAGCGAGGATGGATGAGCAAGCAGAAGTGGAGCGATCTCTACCGTTTGGAGGACTGGTGGGCGATCTGGCTGGGATTCCTGCTTTTGGGCAGCGTCTTGGCCGGATGGGTCGCCACCGTCCCCAAGATCGCCTCCGCCGGCATTGGGGCAATGACAATGAAGCGAGAAAGCCACAAGTTGATGGGGTCGGGTCTGGTGGCGGCCCTAGCCGGCGTGTCGATCTCCCTGCTCTTTCCCTGGCTGGCGCAGAGCGGTTGGGCGGGAGAGGCCGTGCAAAAAACCCACCAGGAAAACCGCGACGCCTCGGCGATCTTCTATACTGATTCGGAACATCTTTTGCAAGTCGTTGACCGGCCGCCTCGGAAAAGGCTGCCCAAAGGAAGGACTGATGATGAGCGATACGCCCCCGATTGCCTGTACGCCCGGCGTTCTCAACGACGATGAGAACCAGGGTCGCGAAGCCTTGATCGAGACTTTGCGCCAAGCCGTGCTTTCCTTATCATTCAGCGACCACGGGCTTGCCGTAAAGCTGCACAAGAGCAAGGAGACGGTCCTGGCCGCGGCAAGGCTGGCGGCTTTCGAGTCGCTGTGCTGCCCGTTCCTCTCCATTCGCCTTCGCATCGATCCCGGAGAAGCCCCCTTGGCGCTGGAGATGATCGGACCATCCGGAAGCGGAGAGGTGCTGCGCACCGAACTGGGCCTTTGAAAATGCTACCGGACGGTCGGGGCGAATACGCAGGAAGCCGCCGTAATGAACGGAGGGACGTTGCGGCCGTTGGCGGTATAGCATTGAGCGATGCGAGAGAAGATCGAGGACGACACAGCCAATGGATATGAATCCTTCGCCTCGGACTACATGGCTCGCCGCGATCAGTCGCGCATCGGCGTGGCCACGGTGCGAAAGTGGGCAGGGTCTCTGGAACCGGGGACGGCGATTCTCGATCTTGGCTGCGGTCATGGCGTACCCGTCTCGCGGGCCTTGCTCGACGACGGTTTCACCATCTATGGCGTCGACGCTTCGCCCAGCCTGGCGGAAGCTTTCGGCAAGCGCTGCCCTGAAGGGCAGGTCGTCTGCGAGCCCGTCGAGAAGTCCAGCTTCTTTGATCGGAAGTTCGATGCCGCCTTGGCCAGCGGGCTGATGTTCCTGCTGCCGGCCCAGGCGCAGCGCGATCTCATCGCCAAGGTTGCGCTGGCCCTCAATCCGGGCGGCCGTTTCCTCTTCTCGGCGCCCACCGAGAAGGGCGCCTGGAGAGACGTTCTGACCGGCCGCGAGTCGCTTTCCTTAGGCATAGAGGCCTACCTGACCGCCATCTCGGACGCAGGCCTCTCCCTGCTGGCCCAGCACGTCGATGAAGGTGAAAACCACTACTACGACACGGCCAAAGCGTGTTTAGGACGGCTCACACTCTCGGGGTAAAGACTCAGGTCACCTGGCGAGTCCTGATTGCATGAAGCACCCGCCGGGCCTATGCTGACAGGCATGCTGACACGGTACTCGACCTGGTTGCTTTTGCTCCTGACGGCTTTGTGCGGCGGTTTGTCGGCCTCCGGGCCCGACCCGGAGACCTTCAAGGGCCTGCAATGGCGAAACATCGGACCCTTCAGGGGAGGCCGCTCGACGACTGTGGCCGGGGTCCCTTCCCAGCGGGGCACCTTCTACTTCGGAACCACCGGCGGAGGCGTCTGGAAGACTCTCGACGGCGGGGATAGCTGGCGCAACGTATCGGACGGTTTCATCCAGTCCGGCTCCATCGGAGCGGTGGCGGTAGCCGACTCAGACCCCAACGTGGTCTACGTGGGGACAGGTGAAGCTCCCTTTCGGGGCGTGATGAGTTCCTCGGGCGACGGGGTTTACAAGTCCACCGACGCCGGAAAGACCTGGACTCACGCAGGACTGGAGAAGACCCGCCAGATCTCGGCTGTCCGCATCCATCCACGCGACTCCGACCTGGTCTACGTGGCCGCCCAAGGCAGTCCCTGGGGCGACAGCGAGGAACGGGGCATCTACCGCTCCCGGGATGGAGGCGCGAGCTGGGAGAAGGTCCTCTACGTCGATCAGCGCAGCGGGGCCAGCGACCTGAGCATGGACCCTACCAATCCGCGCATCCTCTACGCCGCCTTCTGGGATCATCGGCGCAAGCCCTGGAGAGTGTTCAGCGGAGGCCCGGGCAGCGGCATCCACAAGAGCAGCGACGGCGGAGACACCTGGGAGCAGCTCGGCGAGGGACTGCCCGATCAGATGGGCAAGATCGGAGTGGCCGTGTCGCCGGCGCGTCCTCAGCGGGTGTGGGCCATCGTGGAGGCCGAGGAGGGCGGCCTTTTCCGCTCAGACGACGGCGGCCAGCAGTGGACGCGGGTCAACCGCCAGCGCGTCCTGCGGGCCAGGGCCTGGTACTACACCCACGTCTTCGCCGATCCCCTCGACGAGGAGACGGTCTACGTCCTCAACGCCCCCCTCATGAAGTCGGTGGACGGAGGCAAGACCTTCAAGCGCATCGAGGTGCCCCACGGGGACAACCATGCCCTCTGGATCTCTCCTCTCGACAACCAGGTCCTCATCAACGGCAATGACGGAGGCGCCAACGTCTCCTACAGCGGCGGGCGCACCTGGTCGACCCAGTCCAACCAGCCCACCGCCCAGTTCTACCGGGTCATCACCGACCAGCGCTTTCCCTACCATGTTTACGGGGGCCAGCAGGACAACTCCACCGTGGCCATTGCCAGCCGCAGCATGGATTCTCACATCGGACGCCAGCACTGGCATGCTGTGGGCGGCTGCGAGAGCGCGCACGTAGCCTTCGATCCCAGCGATCCCAACCTGGTTTACGCCGGCTGCTATCAAGGCATCATCACCGAGTACAACCACCGGCTCGGACAAGAGCGCAACATCATGGCCTACCCCTACCTGGGCTTGGGCTCGCAACCCAAGGACCTCAAGTATCGCTTTAACTGGAACGCCCCCATCCTGGTTTCGCAGCATGACCCGCAGGTCATCTTTCATGCCGGCAACGTGCTCTTGCGCAGCGACGACAGGGGACAATCGTGGCGCGAGATCAGTCCCGACCTGACCCGCGATGAGGAGGAAAAGCAAGGTCCGGGAGGGGCGCCCATCACCAACGAGGCGGCGGGAGGGGAGACCTACAACACGATTCTCTACGTGGCCGAGTCGCCTCACGAAGAAGGGGTGCTTTGGGCGGGCAGCGACGACGGGCTGGTTCATCTGACGCGAAACGGCGGAGCCGACTGGCAAGACGTCACCCCGCCGGGAATCGGCGAGGCCATGATCAACTCCATCGAGGTTTCGCCCCATGATCCCGCCACGGCCTATCTGGCCGTCACCCGCTACAAGTGGGACGACTTCTCTCCCTACCTCTTCAAGACCGAGGACTTCGGGGCCACCTGGACGTCGCTTACCGAGGGCTTCGAGCCCCAACATTTCCTGCGCGTGGTGCGCGAGGATACGGTGCGTCCGGGATTGCTCTATGCCGGCACCGAGTACGGTTTCTACGTTTCCTGGGACGGCGGCGCTCAGTGGGAGCGCTTTCAGCTCAACCTGCCCGTCACGCCGGTCACCGATGTGCGGGTCAAGGATGCGGACCTGGTGGCCGCTACTCAAGGGCGCGCCTTCTGGATACTCGACGACATCGCCCCGCTGCGGGAGTGGGAGGAAGAACTGGCCGACAAGGACTTGCACTTGTTCAAGCCCTCGCCGGCCGTCCGCACCGGGGGGTCAGCGGGAGACAGTGCGGAAGCCGGCAAGAACCCGCCCAACGGCGCCATCCTCTACTACTGGCTGGCTGAGGCGGTGGAGGAAGGCGAAGATCCGCTGGAGTTAGAGATTCTCGACTCGGGCGGGAAGGTCATACGCAGCTTTTCCAGCGCCAAGCCTGAGAAGAACGAGTCCGACGGCGATGAGGGTCCAGCGGCCGAGAAGCCGCTGCTTGCGTCCAAAGGCCTTAACCGCTTTGTCTGGGACCTGCGCCGGGAACCGGTGGCCAAGGTGCCCGGACTCTTCGTCATCGGGGGGTTGGAGGGCTACCGCCTGGCCCCCGGCGATTTCACGGTGCGGCTGCGGCGGGGCGGACAAGCCGAAGAAGCGCCCCTGCAGGTCGCACAAGATCCGCGCACCGATTTCACGGCCCGGCAGTTCGCCGAGCAGCAGGACATCCTCGACGGTCTCTGGAAGCGGGCCGACAGCGTCCAACGCGACGTCCAGCGTCTGCGCTCGCTGCGCCGTCAGATCAACGACCTGCTGGAGCTGACCAGCGGGCACGAGGCCGACGACGAAATCTCGCAGGCCGGCGAGAGGCTGCTGGAGAGGATCGAGGCACTGGAAAGCACCCTGGCCCAGCCCAAACAGGAAACCTTCCAGGACGTCATCAACTTCCCCAACAAGCTCAACGCCCGCCTCCTCAACCTCATGCGCACCATCGATGAAGGCGGCCCGCCGGTCACCGAGGGAGCCAAGCTGCTCTTGCAGGAGCTGGCGTTTGCTCATGAGGAAGCCGAGGCAGCAGTCGCCGCCTTCTTAAGCCAAACCCTGCCGGAGTTCATTGACCTGCTGGCGGAAAAACAGATCCCGCCCATCATTCTCCCCGGCAGCTAAGCCTGCTTTTGGTCCATATCCCACAACTCCTTCAACCGGCTGCCCAGACCAAATCAACAGCCGCCGAGGAGCGGCGGTCTGGTCTCCGAGGACCTCCATACGGTTGCGGTGCACCAGTCAACCACCGCCAGGTCGAGGAGCGCCAGAAGATTCGACACAGGGAGAAACTAGAAGAGTTGTTAACTAGCCGTAGATCATTCTCATACTGGTATTTGAAGAATTACGTGCTAAGCGCAAGACTAAATATGTAACTTCAGTAGCGAAAATAGCTTATTTTCTAATGATTTTTGATTTCTTCTCTTGACAACCCCCGAACATCGAACTATATTTATGATACTAGCTAATCTGAAATCTAGTATGTGACCTTTTGGCTTGGCGATGACTTCTTCGCATATGTGATGAGGACAAATACTTAACCAGGAGTGGGCGCTATGCTTTCTTATCCAATAACCCTAGGTCTCAGCCTGCTGTTGATGCTGAGCTTGATTCCAGGGCCCGGTAGCCTCATTAAAGCTCAGGAGAAGGAAAGGCGAAATGCCAACAGCGAGGAGCAGCTCAATCAAATTCCCAGCCTGCGGCATTTTTCAATCCGAGTTGTTTCGGAGGACGTCGTGAACGGCACAGTACGATATGTCATCGCTAATCGACTGCCTCGGGTGATCACAGCATGGGAAGTTGAATACCGTATGACCTATGCGAGCGGACGCTCCTCTTCGCTCCTCCATGCTACCGACTGGGCGATGGCAGGGCGCTGGACCTTTGATGAGAATGAGGGACCGCTTCGACCTGGCGAAGAGCGGGAAGTGACTGCAAATCCAGTGCCTCCCAGCTCCAGAAGATCGGATCCTGCTGGGTACGGCGAACTGACCGGCATAGCTGTCGATGCCCGCGCGATCATCTTCGAGGACTTGGGCACAGTCGGGGATCCTGCGCGAGCTGCCGAGATTTTGGAAGAACGGAAGATTTCTCAATCGGTTCGTGAGCACTGGCTTGAGGAGTTGAAAACGGCAGTGGCTGAGGCCGCAGACGAGCAAGATCTGCTCTCTCGACTCGGTCTGATCAAGAAACAACTGCGCGACGGCAATTCTAGATACCCTGTAGGAAGACACTCCTCAGATCATTCGTCCGCAAGACTGGAAGAAAAGAGTCTGGCCGGATCACTGGCCTTTCCAATGTCGGGTCTTAGGACGCGCAGCGGCCGAGACGCTTACAGCCAAGCGGCGCAAATTATCAAGGATCTCGAAGTAATGGTCAGCGCGTCCCGTGCCCATGTCCCACGAGACCCACGTTAGAAAAATAGCCAGCGAAAAACATCAAAACAAGAAACACCACACAATGGAATAGAACATGAATAGAATAGCCATATTGACAGTTGGAATGACTCTCGGCATTGCCGGTGTGATCCCTGGCTTGGCTCAGAACTGCGTTGACTGCAAGTGCATAGCATCGTCACTCACGGACGATATTCTAGATGTCTCGTCATGTCCCGGAGCAGGCAATCCCATTACCCATATGCAAACGTGGTCTGTTGGATGCTACGGAGTATCAGCTCAGCCGAAGCAAACAAGTGGCAAAGGCGAATGCATCTCCTCGTCGTGTAGACTGGGAGGCTGGGACCATTGCGTTCCAGTAATGAATGATCCGACAATCACGCTTTCCGCCAGCAATTGTCAGTGGAAGCAGAAGGTCATCAATCGGAGACGCAGAGCTGGCCTTTGCTTCTGTGAGAATACAACCACCAACATGTTCTCGGTTCCATCCTCTGGATGCCCGGGCTGCCCCACACCCTGTCCTCCTCCTCCGAGCGGCGACGATGATCCCAATGGCTGCAATCCGACGCAAGCTGAACTGGACGCCTGTTACCAAAACGGCCTGATCTACGATTTTGGCATCTGCGCGTGCTCGCCAGGAACCCCGATTTTGATCAGCGAGAAGGGCAATCGCATTGAGCTTACGGGACTTGATGGCGGCGTTGAGTTTGACCTAAATGGCGATGGCCACCGGGAACGCGTAAGCTGGACCGCAGCAGGTTCAAGAGCAGGCTTCCTAGTCCTTGATCGAAATGGAAATGGTGTCATTGACAGCGGACGGGAGCTCTTCGGTAATTTCACTTCGCAGCCAGCCTTGGCAGATCGAAACGGCTTCCATGCTCTCGGGGTGTTTGACGAGGAGAGTGAAGGAGGTAATCAAGATGGACTCATCAGCGCCGAGGACAGTGTGTTTCCGTCATTGGGACTCTGGTACGACTGGAATCATGACGGACGATCTCAAGCCGACGAACTGGTATCTGTGGCGGCGACGTCAATTCGCAAGATACCCTTGACCTTCACGACTAGTCGGCGAACCGACGGCTTTGGAAATGAGTTCCGCTACTGGACCAGACTCGAAACGACGACTGGCAGTCTATTCGCAGTCGACGTCTTCCTTTTGATCGGTCCGCCGCTGCCTTGACGGCTGCTTGCTACGCCGGATAAGTAGGGCCTGCTTCAGTCCTTTTTGAGCGGGAAGAGGGTTTGCAGCAGCCGGTCGGTGCGGTTGCGCCAGCTTGAAAAGCCGGCACCGTCATGGGTCTCTCCGCCCACGTAGCTGTATCCCTTGGAGCGCAGCATGCGGGCGAAAGCCATGCTGTCGGCTCGGGCGTCCCAGCCTTCCTTCTCGCTCTTGTCGTCGTACTTGCCCCATTCGAGATAAACCGTCAGGGGCTGCTCTTGAGGGCTGGCCAGCAGGGCCGCGTACTCTTCCCGGTAGGCGCTTTCGTAGACGATGGAACGTAGACCAAGGCGAGCGAACAAGTCGGGATGCTTGGCGGCCGCATAAAAGCTGGCGAACGCCGTGTAGTCGCCTCCCACCAGTCCACGCGACTGCGGATCGTCGATGATGGGATAGCGCTCTTCGACCAGTGGAACGACTTCCTCAACCAGCATCCGGCGGGTGGCGTCCTTTTCTGCGCCTGAGTAGCTTTGATAGATGGTGTATCCATTGGAGGCGCCATTGGGCCTTTCTCCCGGTGCGGGAATGAAGACCGCGATCAAAGGCTGGACGCTCTGGCCGATGAGGTTGTCGAGGGTCTGGACCATGCGGCCGAAGAGAATCTCCAGGGTGCCGGCGTGAATATAGAGGACGGGATAGCGCTGATCGGGGTCGTAGTCGGCCGGCAGATAGACTTTCAGCGGCAGATGGATCTGGCGGTGGCTGCTGCTGAAGGGGACTTCTTCCAACCGTCCCCGGCGCCGGGGCGTGGCTTCGTGGAGAAAGCCGGGAGGGCGCCAGTCCGGCATGGTCACAACCGACCTGGAATCGCCGTAGTAGCGTTCGTCGCGCTGGGGATTGCGGTCGTCCAGCACCCAATGCTCGAAGTCTCTGAGAAATCCGTAGGTGATACGGGCGTCGGGTTCCAGGGGAGACGAGTAGTAGAAGAAGTCGGTGTCTGCGATGCGGTTCATGGGACGGTCGGTGCGGCCTCCGAAGAGATCCGAGACCAAAGCGATGTCCCGCCCCGGTCCGCGATAGATGAAGTGCACCTTGTCCTTGTCTTCGATGACCGGGAGCCGGGGTTGGGACTGCAGGAAGCGGTCGATTTCAGCGCCGGGGTCGGCTGACGACTCCGTCTTGGCCACCCACTTAGCGAAGTCCGATTCGGGCAGGACGCCGGGCCGTTCCCGGTCGAGCGCCATGGGAACGCTGGCCTCCACTACGTCGACCCGGGCCAGTTCCGACATGCTGCGCAGATAGAAGCTGCCCTGGTAGAAGCTGGCGGGAGTCCAGACCAGGTCGTCGAAGAGGTTCAGTCCGGCCATTTCCTGGTAGCCTTGCGGGGAAGCCCGGCCTACGCTGAGTGCACCGTCTTTGGTCGCAACGACCAAGTGTCCGTCGACAACGATGGGAAAACCGTCGCTGGGCGTCCGCGACTTCCAGGCGGTTTCTCCCGTCTCGGCCGATATGGCGGTCATGATCCGGCCCGAGGGTCCATAGATGTAGCCGTCGTGGTGAACCGCAACCACGTAGGTTCCGCGGATGGAACGGCTCGACCACACTTCCCGGACTCCGCCTTGCTCCGGTCCCACCAGTTCAAAGAGCTTGGATCCCGAGGCCCGGTTCTTGAGGAAGAAGCGATGGTTCGAGGTGGGGACGATGTTGCTGCTCATGCTGCCGATGACCGAGCCGTCTCCGCCGTGCTCGACCGACCACAGTTGGCGTCCGCTGCGCGGGTCCACGCCGAACAACCGCTTGTCTCCCACCCCCAGAAGAAGCGGCTCGCCCTCGAAGTCGGCAATGAAGGGAGACTGGTAATTGACGGCCCCCTGGCAGCAAGCCCAGCGCACCTCTCCGGTATCGGCCTGGAAGGCAGCGATGGCGGCTTGCTTGCCGCCGGTCTGCACGATCACCAGGTCGTCAAAAGGGATAGGTGAAGTTGCGAATCCGTAGAAAGGGGCTGGAGAATCGTGATCCTCGGCCAGATCCGAACTCCAGATTACACTTCCATCGGCCAAATCAAGGGCCGCCAGACGTCCGCCGGTATCCACAATGAAGACCCTTCCGTCCGCGATCAGGGGCGTCGAGATGGGGCCGTCCTGCGAGCCCCAGTGTCCCGGATACCTGGGCCCGACCGGGGTTCGCCAGCGCTCCTCCCCGGTAGCGGCGTCGAAAGCCGCCACCACGTCATGCTCACCTGAGGCGAAGGCCGTAACCGCGATACCGCCGGCAAGTGATACCGCCGAGTATCCGGGGCCCAGCGGCCTCCTCCAGGCCACTTCGAGGCGGTACTTCCGATCAGGCTCGAATGTCCCGCTGCCCTTGACGCTGAGGTCCATGTTAGGACCCCGCCAGCGGGTCCAGTCCTCGCCCGCCCGCGCGCTCAGG
>DATIPQ010000023.1 GCA_035471785.1 Acidobacteriota bacterium | reverse complement strand
AGCCCAGGGTGCAGCCCGCGGCAAGCGAAGCGCAGCAAGGGCGAAACCCTGGGTACGGCGGTTCACCCCACAAGCTAGAATGCAGCATGGTTTAAGTCAAGAATCCTGTGGCGCAGCATTAGCGCAGCGCGTCAGAAGTTTTGAGCCAGCCTGTGGCGTTATCCCACGCCTTCAGCGTTCGCACCTTTGCCGTCCGAAACCCAGGGTGGCGCCGCCGTCTCGCTGGCGCTCGCCGGGGCTGACCCTGGGCTGGCGAATCGCTCGCCTTCAGCGAGCCCGGACTTGACTTCTTACACAGTCGCTGGGCTGGCGAATCTGTCCCTTTTAGGGAGCTTGTGCTGACTCCTCAACCCAGCCGGTGCCTGCCCTCCGAAGCCTTGTATCGCCCTCCGTAGCCTTTAGCGAAGGAGGGGGCTGGCGAATCTGTCCCTGTCAGGGACAAGAAACGGAGGGCCCTGGCTCAGAATTTATGCCCGGCAGCACTAGTCGTCTTCGGGCGGGAAAGAGGGGTTGGAGTCGCGGTCTATGCCGACCAGGTCGTAGCCGCCCGCTCTGGGGCGGAGGTAGATGCGGACTTCCCGGTCCCAGGCCGAGTGAGAGGGGTTTTGGGTGGTGATGGTCAAGGCCAGAAACTCGTCCTCGCCCAGGTTGGCCGAGGGGATGGGGAAGGAGGTCTCGTCGCGGCTGGAGGAATCGCCCATGGCACTGTGCTGGTCAGTGGCGTTGTTGTAGGTGCTCCATTGAGCCTGATAGGTCGATCCCGCGGGGGAGCCCAGGTTGTACTTCTCGGCCAGGTTGGCGAATGCGACATTGCCGCCTGCGATGCGGAACTCGTCCAGGGGGTTGAGCGGGAGCAGGCCGTAGGCGCCGCACTTTCGCTGCCGCTCGATCAAGGTCCGCAGGAAATAGGCCTCCTGCTTGGCATCGTTGAATTGGCCCGCGCGGACGATGGCGCGCAGTTCCTCTTCGCTGAATCGCATGATGATCTTGGCGGCCCAGAAGGCATCCCGTTGGGACTCGCGGATAAAGGCCGGGTTGGGGTATTCCTCATACCACTCGGCGGGATCGAAATGCTTCGCCTCAAAGCGGCCGACCGCCGGGTATTCGTCCAGGTCAGGCCACTCGACCTTGCGGTATTCGGGCACGTGGAACCCGAATCCGGCGGCGTTGTCGGCCATCTCGCCGCCGTCCATCCAGGTGCTGAAGGTCAGGCTAGGGTCCTGGACAACGGCGGTGCCGCTTCCGAAGGTGGAACCGAAATCGATCAGGTAGTGGCGGACATAGTGTCGGCCGGCGTCTTCCACCCAGGAGGCCTGGGTGTTTTGGGCCCGTGAGTCGTCGTGGTTGATCCAGGCCGAAATGAGCCGCAGTCCGCGCAGTTCGCGGCGCTGCTCGTGAAAGTAGAGGTCGTTGGGGTCGTCGCTGCGGCGGCCATAGTAGCGGAAGGGGCCCAGCGGCTCCCCGTCGATGTATTTGCTGGCCACGATGCGGTAGGTGCCGTCGGGCTCGGCGGTGGCCCTGCGCAGCATCTGCCTCAGGCGTCCCTGGGTGAGTTCGAGTTCGTCCCCGTAAGAATCGGTGATGGTGGTGCCGGGCTTGATGCGCAGGTTGGACGGGTCCAGGTAGACGATGTAGTTCTCGGGAACGTTATAGCCGATGGCGTAGAGAATCTTGGTGGCGATGATCTCGGCTGAGGTGCTCAGGCGGGGGTCGGAACGGGTGCCGAACTTGACCACGTAGCGGTCGCCCTTGTCGTCGACCACGTGGAACCCCGGAGTGATGCCCTGTTGCTTGCCGCGGAAGATCGTCCAGGGCTGGGAGGGGTCGGGGCCGCTGCCGGAACCGGGTCCCCGCACCAGTTCGTCCATCGACATTCGGCGCCGTCCGTGACGGTTGGTGAACCAACTGCTGTCGGGGACTTCGTCCAGGGTGTTGACGTTGTCGGCTTCTCCCCATTCCTCCGATCCGAAATCGTGAAAGGTGTGGGAGAAGCGGTCGTAGAGGTCGCTCAGTTCGATTTCGGCGGGCTTTTCAGGGACGTCGATGTTGTCTTCGTCCTTCCACAGCGGGTCGTCGGGAAAGAACTTGGGTTGCTTGCCGGGCACCTCCTGAGAGAACACCGGCTGCATGGCCAAGACCAGAAAGAGCGCGATCCAAGCGCCTGGCAGCACCTTCCTCATGGCTTCTCCTCTTAACATGCCCCGCGTTTGCTTCCTCATTGGCTTCTACTCCGCATCAGCGCTGGCGGCTGGGCCGTCCCACGATGAAGTTGTTGAGCGGCGGACCCAGGGAACTCTTGTCGACGAAGGCGCCGCTGCCGATGTAGATCCTGAATCCCTCGTGGCTGTTGGCGACGTCGATGCGGAAAGACCCTCCGAAAGGAGAGCGGATCAGCAGTCCGAAACCGTAGCCTGCTTCCAGGTTGCTGAAGTCGAGGTCGCCGGCGCGGCGGAAGACTTTTCCGGCATCGGCGAAAATGGCGAAGTCGGCATAGCGCCACACCTCCCACCGGTACTCCAGGTTCATGAGCAGGTTGCGCTCGTCGCGGAAGCGGTAGTCGTCGAATCCGCGCAGGCTGGTGCCCCCGCCTAGCGTCTCCATCAGGTAGAAAGGCACTCGATCGCCGGCATCGGCCATGGAATGGCTGGTGCGAAGGCGAAAAGCCAGGCGGCGATTACGGAATCCCAGCGGGATCTCGGTCAAGAAGTCGGCCGTCAAGCGGGTGAAGTCGAAGCGCCCTTCGTCGCGGTCGTCGAAGCGGGCCACCTCGAAATTGAGCGCCACCCCGGCGGGGGGAAAACCCTCGTCGAAGAAGTTGAACCCCAGTTGCCCGATATAGGTGGCGTATTGGGGAGGGTCGTCGGCACCCGGCAGTTGATCGAGGGTGAAGCGGTCAAAGGCGCTGGTGCCTTCGGCGGGCAGCACGTGGCTGTTCAAATAGCCCACTCCGCCCCGGATGATGGTGGTTTCGTGGGGACGGATGCTGACGCCTCCGTTGACCCGCCGGTCCTCCAGCCTGAAATTGCTTTCCGCGTCGATGCTGGTGGACCCGCCCAAGCCGAAGAAATCGATTTCGCGGTAGTCGCGGTAACCCGCCTGAATAAAGGCTTGGACCGGCTTGCCGCTGCGCCGGGTGGGGAATTCTATATGCCCCAGAATGTTTTCGTATTGGCGGGTGGAATAGCGGGCGTCAAGCGAAAACTGGAAGCTGTCGCGGTTGAGTCCGTTGACGTACCCGATGCCCCCCACCAGTCCCGCGCCCGAGGAGGCGGCCCCGAAAATGGCCGGGTCGTCGATGCCTCCGATGAGCAGGCGAAAGCCTGCGTAGCCTTTCTCGGTCAGCTTGCCCCGCGACGTCTCGAAGTTGCGCAGGCGCCTTTCCACCGACGTCACCTGCTCAGGCTTGAGGTCTTTGCGCCGCTCTTCACGCTGCTTGCGCAGCAACTCCTTGCGGGTGGGCTGATCTTGGTTCTGCGCCAGGGCCGCGGCATCGACGCCCAGCATCAGCACCACCGCCAACCACGCCGCCATCCAGCCGCTCCATTTCGTGTCCTGCATCGTCAAACTCCAGCGTCCGCTGCCAACTCACAGAATCCCGCCTATCTTCACATGAAGCGGCTCCACTTACCAAGTGGAAAGTTGAGCCGCCTTCGTCAATGAGATTACGCCCTTCCCGGTCGAACCTGAAAACGATGCGCCGCAGTAGGTGATTCCGGCATGGACGGGCTCGCACCTGCTGCAAGTCAGTAGCCACCAGCCTCATACCGCCGAGAGCAATTGGGCCCTCACCGCGGTCGCTGAAACTTGACACGTGTGTGAACTTGTTGGCCACCTTGTGCAGCGCGTCAGAAGTTTTGAGCCACCCTGTGGCGTTATCCCACGCTTTCAGCGTTCAGACCTTTGCCGTCTGAAAACCCAGGGTGGCGCCGCCGTCTCGCTGGCGCTCGCCGGGGCTGACCCTGGGCTAGCGAATCGCTCGCCTTCAGCGAGCCCGGACTCGACTTCCAACACGGTCGCTGGGCTGGCGCATCTGTCCCTTTCAGACAAAAAACGCGGACCTGACTCAGAACTTATGACCGGCAGCGCTGGGATAGCGAATCTGTCCCCGTCAGGGCCAAGAACGGAGGGCCCTGGCCGGATGGGACCGACGTAGGGGACCTTTTGTCTCTGTCCGTCAGCCAGCGGCAGGGTTGACAGGGAGGCGGGGGTGTCGAAGCATAGGGGGTGTCTGCAACATTTCTTGTCTGAGGGGAGAGTGATGATGACTGGACGGTTGATTCGGATTTGGATGGTCGCTGTGGGGATGGGGCTGAGTGGTTTCGGCTTCTTGGCAACGCTTTCGGCTCAAGAGAACGGAGCGGCCGATCCACCACCAGCGGATCAAGAGAAGAAAGACGAGAAAAAGTGGGATGTGAACGAGCCGCCTGGACCCACTATCGAGATTCCGCTGCAAACCGACAGCGGCACCTGGATGAGCCTGGACGTGTCCCCCGACGGCAGCCAGATCGTGTTCGACCTGCTGGGGGACATCTATCTGCTGCCCATGGAGGGCGGAGAGGCCCAGCCGCTGACCAGCGGCATGGCCTGGGACATGCAGCCCCGCTTCAGTCCCGACGGCAAGCACATCGCCTACACCTCGGATGCCGGCGGCGGCGACAACATCTGGATAATGGACACTGACGGCAGCAACCCCAAGCAGGTCAGCAAGGAGAGCTTCCGCCTGCTCAACTCCCCGGCCTGGACGCCCGACGGAGACTACATCGCGGCCCGCAAGCACTTCACTTCGCGCCGCTCCCTGGGGGCTGGCGAAATCTGGCTCTACCACCGCTCGGGAGGGGGAGGTTTGCAGATGGTGAAGAGGCTCAACGACCAGAAGGACCTGGGAGAGCCGGCCTTCTCTCCCGACGGGCGCTACCTCTACTACTCGCTGGACGCCACTCCCGGCTCCACCTTTCAATACAACAAGGATCCCAACACCGAGATCTACCAGATCCGCCGCCTGGACCGCCAAGACGGTGAAACCGTGACCATGGCCGAGGGACCCGGAGGCGCCGTCCGCCCCACGCCTTCGCCGGACGGCAAACTGCTGGCCTTCGTACGCCGGGTGCGCTACCGCTCGACGCTCTTTCTGCAAGACCTGGAATCGGGGCGCGAGTGGCCCATCTACGACGGACTCGAGCGCGACATGCAGGAAACCTGGGCCGTCCACGGCGTCTATCCCTCCATGGCCTGGGCGCCCGACAGCCGCTCCATCGTCTTCTGGGCCCAGGGCAAGATCCACCGCATCGACGTCGAGAGCAAGCAGGTCAGCAACATCCCCTTCGCCGTCAGCGACACCCGCAAGGCCCTGCAAGCCCTGCACTTCCGGCAGCAGGTGGCTCCGCCCACCTTTCAGCCCAAGATGCTGCGCTGGGTCAAGGTTTCGCCCAAGGGAGACCAGGTCGTCTACTCCGCCCTGGGCTACCTGTGGACGCGCCAACTGCCCGAGGGCACGCCGCGCCGCCTCACCTCCCAGAACGAGCACTTCGAGTACTATCCCTCCTACTCGCCTGACGGCAAACAGATCGTCTATGTCTCCTGGGACGACGATGAGCTGGGCACAGTGCGCGTCGCCGACGCCGTGGGCAGCCCCGGACGCGCCATCACCACCACCCCTGGACACTACGTGGAACCCGTCTTCACCCCCGACAAACGGCACGTCGTCTACCGCAAGGTCGCAGGCGGATACCTGACCTCTCCCCTCTACTCGCGGGAAACAGGCATCTACAAGATCCACGTGGGGGGCCGCGAAGAGGCCGAGCGCATCTCGCCAAGCGGAACCCAGCCCCACTTCGGCCACGACCCCGAGCGCCTCTACCTGCTCGACTTCGAGGACGAGCAGCGCGTCCTCAAGAGCGTGGGACTGGACGGCAAAGATCCGCGCGTCCACCTGCGAAGCGACAATGCGGTCGAGTTCGCCGTGTCGCCGGACGGCAAGTGGGTGGCCTTCTCAGAGCGCTTCAACTGCTACATCGCGCCCTTCATCGACACCGGCCAGCCGGTTTCCATCGGACCCAAGACGGGCGCCATCCCCCTGCGCCAGGTGTCGCGCGACGCCGGCAACTACCTGCATTGGTCGGGCGACAGCTCAAGCCTGCACTGGGCGCTGGGGCCGGAACTCTATACGAGGGACCTGAGCGACACCTTCGCCTTCCTGGAGGGCGCACCCGACGAGCTTCCCGAACCCGCCGCCCAGGGACGCAACATCTCCTTCGATGCCGATACCGACGTCCCCTCGGGACGCGTGGCCTTCGTGGGAGCCCGCATCATCACCATGAAGGGCGAAGAGATCATCGAAGACGGCAGCCTGCTGGTGGAAGGCAACCGCATCGCCGCCGTCGGCCCCCGCAGCCAGGTCGAGATTCCGGCCGACGCCCACGTGGTGGACGCCCAAGGACGCGCCCTGATGCCAGGCCTTATCGACGTTCACGCTCACGGACCCCACGGCATCAACGAAGTCGTGCCCCAGCAGAACCGCGAACATTTCTCTTCGCTGAGCTTCGGCGTCACCACCCTCCACGACCCCTCCAACGATACCAGCACCATCTTCGCCGCCTCAGAGATGGCCAAGGCGGGACACATTACGGCGCCCCGCATCTACTCCACCGGGACCATCCTCTACGGAGCCGCAGGTTCCTTCAAAGCCGAAGTGGACAGCCTGGAAGACGCCCGCTCTCACCTGCGCCGCATGAAGGCCCAGGGAGCCTTCAGCGTCAAGAGCTACAACCAGCCCCGCCGCGACCAGCGCCAGCAGATCGTCACCGCCGCCCGCGAACTGGAGATGCTGGTGGTTCCCGAGGGCGGTTCGCTCTTTCAGCACAACATGACCATGGTGGTGGACGGCCACACCGGCATCGAACACGCCATCCCGGTATCCAACGTCTACGGGGACGTGACGGACCTGTGGCCCGCCACCGGCGTCGGATACACGCCTACTTTGGTAGTAGCTTACGGTGGAAACTGGGGCGAGAACTACTGGTATCAGAAGACCAACGTGTGGGAGAACGAACGGCTGCTGCGCTACGTCCCCCGCGATGCGCTGGACGCCCGCTCGCGCCGGCGGACCATGGTCCCCGACGAGGAGTTCAACCACATCGACACGGCGCGCATCTGCCGCCAACTGGCAGAAGAGGGCGTCAAGGTCAACATCGGCGCCCACGGACAGCGCGAGGGGCTGGGCGCCCACTGGGAAATCTGGATGCTGGTGCAGGGCGGAATGACGCCCCACCAAGCCCTGCGTGCAGCCACCTACAACGGAGCCTACTACCTGGGCATGGAAAGCGAGCTGGGCTCGCTCGAACCGGGCAAGCTGGCCGACGTGATCCTGCTGGCCGGCGATCCGTTAGAGGACATTCGGCAAAGCCAACAGGTCGATCTGGTGATGGTTAACGGACGCCTCTACGATGCCCTCACCCTCAACCAGTTGGGCAACCACCCCACCACACGCCGGCCTTTTTACTTCGAGCAGTCCGGCAACTGAGTATGAACAAAATGCTGCGCCTGCTCAATCCGCTGCTGGCACTGACCCTGGGGGTTGGTCTGGGCAAGTTCTTCTGGGCCGTGATCGGGGAGCCGCGGGCCATCATCGCCGCCCATAACCTGACGGCCCTGCAGTTCATCGGAGCCCTCATCCTGACCTTCAGGGTGGCCGCCCAACCTGACCTGGGTATCCGCCACCTGTGGCTGGGCAATCACCTGCTATTCGCCTACTGCCAAGGACTCTTTCTGTTGGGAAGCCTGCACGCCCCCCTGGCGGGCACCTCGCTGATCTATTTTCAGAGCGAGTCGATTCAGTACCTGATGGGAGACTTTCCTCCTCCAACCTTCCAGCCGGCGGCGCGCCTGCTCAACTGGGTGATCATCGCTCCCATCGTCGTGACCTGGATCTCGGGCGCGCCCGTCCTCTTCCTGCGCCGGCTGCAGGACGATCAAGAGAAATGACCCGCTCCCCGAAGCCCGGGCGACAGGCTAGGGGGGCGGGTCGGGGAGGAGTTCGGAGGCGGGCCGGGGGGATCGGCTCGCCGCCGAGTCCCGCGGCCGGGGCCGACCGCGGGAGCCTTCACCGCTTCAACGGAAGAGAAAACTGAAGCGGGCAAAGACGTTGTGGAAACTCCTGCCATCAATCAGAGGCACCTCGTCCCGCGCTTCTACGCGGATGCCGAAGCCCCTTGTGAACCAGTGGCGGACGCCGCCTCCGAAGTGGATGCCGTTCAGGGTATCGTCGCGGAAGAAAAGAGTGTAGCCTCCGCCCACGAAGGCCGATGTCTTTTTCTCCACCGTGAACTCGTAGAGCATGCCCGGCGAAAGCGCCCCGATTCCGGCGCTCAGGTTGTCGATCGGGCCGAAGAAGCCGACGTCCATCCGAAACCCAAGGCCGTTGTTGAAAACAGCTTCGCCGCCGCCCCCAAGGCTGGTGAGGGATTCGCTGTTGCCCTCGACGTTGCCCCCGAAAGCCAGAAAGCCATAGCCGGCTCCCTTGTACCTGGGCTGGGCGCTCAGAGGCAGCGCGGCAACCGTCAGCAACAGCAAGAAAAGAGCGGATCGCAGTATCTTCTTTCTCATAATGATAGCCTCCGCTCTGCCTAAGGGCAGGCCCTGTGCCAGAGGCTGATTCTGCACCTTGCGGTGCACGAAGGGAGGCTATTCGCGCCTATCAGTCAGGAAGTCGCTGGGAAGAATGCGGTCCGCAGCAAGGCCTTCCAGCAGGAAATGCAAGAATCCCAGGCAGCCTTGTGGCCGGGCCCGGGAGAAGGGGAGGAGTGGACAGCAAAGGGGCTCGAGGAGGCTCAGGCCCACTGCTTGAAGTCATGAATGCGTTCGGAAGGCTTTTCTTCCTCTTCCGAATAAGCCGAAGAGGCCTCGGGGTCGGGCGCCACGGAACGGTGTTCTTCCCGGGCCTCGGAATCCCTTTCGGAACGGGCCTGCAAATCGACCTGGTTGAGCACGTCCAACTCACGGGCGATGCGCTCAACCGCCTCTACCGCCTTGAAGGTTTCAGCCAGGCGCGACTTCTCGCCTTCAAGATTCTGAATCTCTTGACGGAGAGCCTCGATACGGCCCTTGATGCGCTCGACCTCGCTGTCGATGCGTCCCTTCAGTTGATTCGTGTCCAACTGCATCTAGTCACCTCTCGTCGCTTTACGGACGGTTGCCGCTCCTTCAATAGCCTACAACAAGCCGCAGGCGTTGCAGAAGAAAAAGCCTCTACTTTTTCTCCGGCCTTTTCGCTCAACAAGCATATCGGCACAATTCAGTTCTTGATGAGCGAGGGGCTCAACGACCGCCAGGCGTCAGGGGGAGAGCGTCGGGGGAAAAGCTGAGGATGAAGGATCTCGGCCAGCAGCTCCAACCCGTCCACCACCCGGGGCCCAGGACGCGAGAAGTACGCGGAGGCATTGACGGCATAAACCTGACCGTCCTGCACCGCCGACAGGCCTTCCCACTGGCGGGGCAAGGAGAGAGCCTCGAACTCTTGGCAAGTGCGTTCGACCTCAAATCCGCAGGGCATCAGGACGATTACCTGGGGATCGTACGCGGCCACCTCATCCCAGGTGACCTGCGAGGAGGGACGGCCCGGCCGCCCCAGCCCGTCACGGCCTCCCGCCCAGGCGATCATCTCAGGAACCCAATGGCCGCCGTAAAAGGGAGGGTCGAGCCATTCCAAGGCCAGCACCCGCTGCGGCTCCCGCGAGGCTTCCTGAGCCCTTTCCCGGGTCTTTTCGATGCGCTCCTGCAAGCCCTGGCAGAAGGCCTGGCCCCGCTCGGGGACTCCGGCGCTCTCGGACACCCTGCGGATGGTCTCCATGATGCCTTCCACATTGTGCGGCTCCAGGGACAGGATGGGACGATCTCCCGGCAGGCGCCTGACGGCCTCTTTGACGTCGCCGTAGGAAACGGCGCACACGTCGCACAGTTGCTGAGTCAGAATCAGACCGGGATCGGCTTTGACCAGGGCCTCTTCATCGAGTTGGTAGATGCTGATGCCGCTGAAGCGCGATTGGCTGACCTGGCGATGGATCTCCGCCGAGGAGGCTGCCGAATCGACCACGTTGCTGCTCGTCACCACCGGCAGCGAAGCGGCCTGAGGCGGATAGTCGCATTCGTGGGTCACACCCGCCAGGCAGTCTCCAAGTCCGAGGGAGTAGACGATTTCGGTGGCGCTGGGCAGCAAGGAGCAGATCTTCATGGCCTTGGTCTCCAGTTCTCGGCAGAGGACGCTGCCATGAGTTTAACCTGTCTTGACAGGGGGCGTCAGCCGGACAAGACGGTTGCCTTTCGAACAGAATGCAAAAGGCACCAATTCACCTCGCCCGCTCAGACGAGTAGAATGGGGGGATGGCGACCCGGAAAAGGAGCAGTCTACCTCAGACTAAACCACTCCTTTGTCCGGGCCGTGGATCGATTCCACCGACGGAATCCGCGCGGGCTTGTAGCACCCAGCGGGCGCGGAAAAGTCGGCCATTACAGCCTGCCCGGCGGTTTAGCGCCGTCGGGCAGGCCTGAGCGGCGGCGCCGAAAAACGGCGCCGGTTCCTGCAAAAGCGGACGCCCGCAGGCGTCAAGCGCTTATCCGGCGGGAACAGGATCTTCTTGCGGAAGCTCCAATCCCAGCCCCCGGGCTACACCCCTTCCGTAATCCTCGTCGGCTCGCCAAAAGTGGACCAGTTGACGCTCCTGAATCTCCCTGGGCACCGACTTCATGTGGGTGACGATGTTGTCGATCAGCCGCTGCTGAGCATCCGGCTCCATGAGACGGAAGAGATTTCCGGCCTGGGTATAGTCGTCGTTGCCCCTGCGGTGGTCGTAACGGGCGCCCGGCCCGTCCACCGGCTGCTCGATGTCGGCGTAAGACGGATCCTCCTTGGGACCGCCGAAGCTGTTGGGCTCGTAGTTGGGCCCGCCGCCGCCGTTGTCGTCGAAGCGCATGGCGCCGTCGCGGTGGTAGTTGTGCACCGGGCAGCGGGGCTTGTTGGAGGGCAAAGCCTCGTAGTTGACTCCCAGGCGATAGCGGTGGGCGTCGGGATAGGAGAGGATGCGGGCCTGCAGCATCTTGTCGGGCGAGTGGCCGACGCCCGGCACCACGTTGGCGGGAGCGAAGGCCGACTGCTCGATCTCCAAGAAATAGTTGTCGGGATTCTTGTTGAGCTCGAGGATACCCACTTCGATCAGCGGATAGTCCCCGTGAGGCCAGACCTTGGTCAAATCGAAGGGATTGACGTGGTAGTCCTCGGCGTCCTCCTCAGGCATGATCTGAACGCACAGCCGCCACTGCGGATAGTCGGCATTCTCGATGGCGTCGAACAAGTCGCGGGTCCCGTAGTCGGGATCCTCGCCGTTCATCTTGGTGGCCTCCTGACGGGTGAAGTTTTCGATGCCCTGCTTGGTCTTGAGATGGAACTTCACCCAGTGGCGCTTGCCCTCGTCGTTGACGAGACTGAAGGTGTGGCTGCCGTAGCCGTTCATGTGGCGGAATCCCTTAGGAGTGCCGCGGTCGCTGAAAAGGATGGTGACCTGATGCAGCGACTCCGGACTCAGCGACCAGAAGTCCCACATCATGGTGGGCGACTTCAGGTTGGTCTGAGGATCGCGCTTCTGCGTGTGAATGAAATCACCGAACTTGAGCGGATCGCGGATGAAGAAAATGGGCGTGTTGTTGCCCACCAGGTCCCAGTTGCCTTCCTCGGTGTAGAACTTGACGGCGAATCCGCGGGGATCGCGCTCGCTGTCGCCTGATCCTTTCTCTCCGCCTACGGTCGAGAAACGGATCATGATGGGCGTCTCTTTGCCCACCTTCTCGAAGACCTTGGCCTTGCTGTAGCGGGTAATGTCGCCGGTGACGGTAAAGGTCCCGCAAGCTCCGGCGCCCTTGGCGTGAACCACGCGCTCGGGGATGCGTTCGCGGTTGAAGTGAGCCATCTTCTCAATCAGGTGGAAGTCCTGCATCAAGACGGGCCCGCGCGGACCGGCGGTGATGGAATTCTGATTGTCGGCCACCGGGATTCCGGCCGCCGTGGTGAGAGTTTTCTCTTTGCGGTCTTTACACATCAATACCTCTCTTTTTATTGACAAAATCTATTGGATAGTGGATAATACCTTAGTTTTATGAATCGAGGCCTTTTCATCCCGATGTTAAGCGTCATTAGCCACAGACGACTTGTCCATCAGGAACCAGTATGCCCTCTGGGAGGTGCAGAAAGCAAATTGAATTTCTCGATAAGGATCATTGATGGAATCTATCACTGTTCCAGTAAATTCCACGACTGATCAATCATCGAGGGAACGAGCAAAGAGAGGTCCATCGTGAACTTGCGCGACTTCGAGTACGTCATCGCGCTGGCGGAAACCGGTCACTTCGGACAGGCCGCCGCCCGCTGCCACGTCACCCAGCCCACTCTCAGCACCCAGGTGGCCAAGCTGGAGGACTCGCTGGGAGTGCAGATTTTCGAACGGGGCAAGCGCCGCGTCTTCCCCACCAAAGCTGGCGAGGCTATCGTGGCCCAGACCCGCACCGTCCTCAACGAGGTGCGCCGCCTGGAGGACATGGCCCGCCAGCCCGGCTATCCCTTGGGCGGACCCTTCCGCCTGGGTGCCATCCCCACCGTGGGCCCCTATCTACTGCCTCACCTGCTGCCCATCCTGCGCACCCACTACTCCGAACTGAAGCTCTTCGTCAGCGAACACATCACGGAGCGGCTGGTGGAAATGCTGCTTTCCACCGAGGTCGACGCGGCCATTCTTTCGCTGCCCCTGGAGGAACCGGGATTGGATCAGGAGGCCATCATGGAGGAAGAATTCGTAGCGGCCCTTCCCCCCGACCATCCCCTGGCCGCCAAGAAGACCTTGCAGGAAGCCGACCTGGTGTCAACAGACCTGCTGCTGCTGGCCGAGGGCCACTGCATGCGGAGGCAAACCCTCAAGATCTGTCAGGCCTACCGCGAGAAGCGCTATCCCTTCCAGGCCAGCAGCATCGAGAGCCTGCGCCAGATGGTGGCCTCGGGAGCGGGCTCGACGCTCTTGCCCACCCTGGCCGCGCGGGGTCCTTTCGCCGAAACCCGGGTGGAGATCCGTCCCCTTCAGCCGCCCACCCCCAGGCGGACGCTGGTGCTGGCCTGGCGCAGCACCTTTCCCAAGGTCGAGGCTATGCGCGCTCTGGCCGAGCTGCTGCGCCGCGAATTGAAAGGGTTGGGGACCTACGAGGCCCGGCGGGCTTCGCCAACTTCCAATGACCAATGACCAACTCGCAACCCGACCTTTTGGGAGTTGGTCCTCGGGAGTTGGTCCTGGGGAGCCTTGGGAGTTGGCAGTTGCGTCAGCTAAAGCGGCCAGTCGCGAAGTATGCGCGCCGTCTCTTCAGAATGCTCGGTTTCGTCCCTGATCATGTCTTCGAGCTGCACGACCAGTCCCTTGTCGCCGTAGGCTTCGGCATCTTTGGCGCGCTGATTGTAGGAGGCGATGGCGCGCTCTTCAGCTTCATGGACCGCTTCCAGCATTTCGCGATTGCCCTCGGCCTTCTTGACGGGGGAGGGCTCGGTTGTGGGCTCTCCGCCCAGGGCCACGATCTTGTTGGCCAGGAACTGGGCGTGTCCTTGCTCGTCGGCTACCTCGGAGAGGAAAAACTCGGCCAGCTGAGGACGGTAGGGGCCATAGCACTTGGCCGCGTAGGTGATGTATTGAATAATGGCGCTCAGCTCTTCAGCCAAGTCGCCGTTCAGACGTTCGATCAATTCTTGTTTATTCATGGCAATGCTCTCAATCTCTTACTTGTTGTCTTTGCGCCTCTCGAAACCGCGGGGCCGGGAGACGCGTCCTGTCATTAGAGACGGGGCGGCATGAGGAACGGTTTCGAATCTCCCGGCCCTCTCCAGCTTGCGTCTCCCTCTCTCTGTTCGAAAGGAAAACATGGCCCAAAGCAGCAACTTCACGGCCGTCATATTGGGCGCCAGCGGCGGCATCGGCAGTGCGCTGGCCCGACGGCTGCACAAACGCAAAGGATGTCTCATCTTGGCCGGCCGCGACCGGGAAAAGCTGGGGCCACTGACACGGGAATTGGGATGCGAGGTGGCCGTGTGCGATCCCACCCAGGTAGACGAGGTGGAAGGGCTTCTCAAAAAGGCGGCCAAGGACTATGGAAGTGTCGAAGCCATCGCCAATTGCGTGGGAACGCTGCTGCTCAAACCCGTCCACCTGACCACTTGGGAGGAGTGGCAAGAGACCCTGCGTATCAATTTGGGTTCGGCCTTCGCCACCGTGCGCTCCGGCGTCAAGGTGATGAGCAGGACGGGAGGATCTATCGTGCTTTGCTCCACGGCGGCCAGTCTCATGGGCATCGCCAACCACGAAGCCATCGCGGCGGCCAAGGGAGGCATCAACGGGTTGGTGCTGTCGGCCGCCGCCACCTACGCCTCAAAGGGCATCCGGGTCAACGCCGTGGCCCCTGGCATGACGCGCACTCCTTTGACCGAGAGACTCACCTCTAACGAAGCCTTGCGCAAGGGCTCCGAGGCCATGCACGCCTTAGGACGCATCGGTGAACCGGACGAGGTGGCGGCCGCCCTGGAGTTCTTCATGGCGCCTGAGAACAACTGGGTCACCGGCCAGATCTTGGCCGTCGACGGGGGGCTCTCCAGCCTGGCTCCCAGGCGGACGTGATGAGCAAGACGCTGCTGGTGTGGCTGAGAAAAGATCTCAGGCTAAAGGACAATCCCGCTTTGAGCGAGGCTTGCCGCCAGGCCTCAACCGTGCTTCCCGTCTACCTTTGGACGCCCGATGAAGAAAAGCCCTGGGCCCCCGGAGGAGCCTCCCGCTGGTGGCTGCACAAGTCCCTGGACCGCCTGCGGGAATCGTTGCGGGACAAGGGCTCGCGGCTGATCATCCGGCAGGGATCGGAAAGCCGGTCGCTGCTCAGGCAACTCCTCCAAGAGAGCCGGGCCGACGGCGTCTACTGGAACCGCCTCTACCACCCCGCCGCGGTGGAGCGCGACAAGGGCCTCGAGCAGGCCCTCAAGGACGAGGGAAAGGAGGTCCGCAGCTTCAAGGCCGGACTTCTTTTCGAGCCTTGGGAGGTGGAGACGGCGCAGGGCCATCCCTACAAGGTTTTCACGCCCTTCTCCAAACAGCTCCTGGAACGACTGCCCCCTGAAGAGCCTCCACTGGCCCCGCCCGGCAATCTCAAGCCCCCCGCCCAGTGGCCGGACTCGTCGCCCCTGGAGGAACTTGGACTGGAGCCCCGGTTCGACTGGGCCGGCGGACTGGAGCGCCGCTGGACTCCCGGAGAGGAGGGCGCCGCCGCTCAACTGGCGCGCTTCCGGGGTGAAGCTCTGGACCGCTATCACCAACTGCGCAACCGTCCTGACATGACCGCCGTCTCACGGCTCTCCCCCCACCTCCACCACGGAGAAATCTCAGCCCGCCAGGTCTGGCATGCCGTGCTAGAAGCGCAGCAAGCCGACGACAGCCGAAGTCTCTCCAAGGGGGCTTTCGGCTTCCTCAGGCAGATCCTCTGGCGCGAGTTCGCCCACCACCTGCTCTTTCACTTCCCCCACACGGACCGCAAGCCGCTGCGTCCTCAGTACGAGCATTTCCCCTGGGTGGAGGACGCCAAAGCGCTTCGGGCCTGGCAGAGGGGCCGCACAGGGTATCCCATCGTGGACGCCGGCATGCGCGAGTTGTGGGGGAGCGGCTGGATGCACAACCGGGTGCGCATGATCGTTGCTTCCTTCCTGATCAAGGACCTGCTCATCCACTGGCTGGAGGGGGCCCGCTGGTTCTGGGACACGCTGGTGGACGCCGATTTGGCCAACAACACCCTGGGCTGGCAGTGGACGGCCGGATGCGGGGCCGACGCCGCCCCCTACTTCCGCATCTTCAATCCCGTCAGCCAGGGCCAGCGCCATGATCCGCAGGGCGATTACGTGAGCCGCTGGGTGCCGGAGCTGTCCCGGCTGCCCCGGAAATGGATCCACTGCCCCTGGGAGGCTCCGGAAGAGGCGCTCAAAGAGGCTGGGGTTGTGCTGGGAGAAACCTATCCCCGGCCCATGGTCGATCACCAGGAAGCCCGAAGGCGCGCGCTTGATGCGCTGCAGGAGATGAAGAACGGCTAGTGCTGCCGGTCATAAGTTCTGAGCCAGGGCCGCCGTTTTTTGTCTGAAAGGGACAGATTCGCCAGCCCAGCGACTGTGTTAGAAGTCAAGTCCGTGCTGGCTGAAGGCGAGCGATTCGTCAGCCCAGGGTCAGCCCCGGCGAGCGCAAGCGAGACGGCGGCGCCACCCTGGGTTTCAGACGGCAAATGTGCAAACGCTGAAAGCGTGGGATAACGCCACAGGGTGGCTCAAAACTTCTGACGCACTGCACTAGCTGCGAGGGCGGCACTGCGGCTGTTGAAACGCCGGTGGGGATCGCCGCAGGGATGCGCCTCCCACCAGGCGTGCCTCCCATCGGCCCTTTGAGGCTGGTTGCCCCCTGCAAGGTGGAGGCCCTCCCCAGGAACGAGTTGGGCCGACTCGGCCGGTCGTCCATCTCGCGGTTGGGGGCAAGTCTGCCAGGTGTCTCCCATCGGCCCTTTGAGGCTGGTTGCCCCCTGCAAGGCGGGCGGCCCTCCCCCAGGTACGAGTCGGGCCGACTTGGCCGGTCGTCCATCTCGCGGTTGGGGGCAAGTCTGGTAGGTGTCTCCCATCGGCCCTTTGAGGCTGGTTGCCCCCTGCAAGGCGGGCGGCCCTCCCCCAGGAACGAGTCGGGCCGACTCAGCCGGCGGTCGGGTTGGTGTGTGGAGAGGGTTGTCGGCGGGTGGGAGGCGCATCCTTGCGGCGATCCCCACCGGAGCTTCGAGCGAACGCTTTGCTGATTCCTCCATGAACGGGCCAGCCAAGACAAAAGGGGAGCCGGACAGCATCTCCTGCCCATCGGTTCTTTGAGGCAGGTTGCTCTCTGCAAGATGGGAGGCCCTCCCCCAATCCCTCCCGCTAGGAGGGAACGGGGGTCTGGGGGTCGGCCCTCTCCAGGGTCCATCCCAGTTCTTGGGCCTGACGGCGGCCGCGCCGGGGCAGGTCGGCTTTCACGAAGTCCCGGTGCAGCACCTGGACGCCCAGCATGTGGTTGATGAGAGCGTCGAGTTGAACCAGGGTGGAGTGGGAGGCCTCAGGCGAATCGTGGATTTTGAAGAGGTCCTCCACGCCCTTGGGGTCGAGCAGTCCGCTCTCTTTCAAGGCCCGGGGCGACAGGTAGGAGTCGACCAGGCTGCGGAAGGCGCCCGTCTCGTCCTCCGAGGTGTGTGCGGGCGGGGCCATGAAAGCGAACTTTTCCCGTTCATAGAGAACCTTGGGCAGCAGTCCCTTCATGGCCTCGCGCAGGACGTATTTCTCGACCCGCCCCTTGATGCGGTAGGAGGGCGGGATGCGGGCCGCCTCTTCGGCCAGGTGATGATCGAGGAAGGCGGGACGCGCCTCCATCGAATTGGCCATGTCGACGCGGTCTCCGCCCCAGGTCAGGATCTGCCCTTCCAACTGGGTCTTGATCCAGACGTACTGGGCGATGTCGAGGGGATGCCGTCCCCGGATGAGTTCTTCGTCCAGTTCCTCGGCGATGGCCTGACCCGGCTGGTAGTCCTGCAGTTCCTGGCGCAGATGTGGAGAGAGCAGGTCGGGGACGCGCCGTGACGCGTCCAGCCAGGGCTGCAGGCAGGCCGGGGTGAATCCGCACAGGGCGTCCAGGGCCTGGTCGTGAAATTCGTCGGCGGCCAGCATGGCCCCCTTGACCAGTTGGTTGCTTTGCGAGAGCATGCGCCGCCATTCCCGGCGTTCCTTCTCGGGCATGTGCTCCAGTCCGTGCAGGAACATGTCGCGCCGGAAGCTGGGGTAACCGGCGAAGAGCTCGTCCGAGCCCTCGCCCGTCACCACCACCTTGTATCCGGTTTCATGGACGTGACGGCTCATCAGCAGCTTGGCCACGCCCAGAGTGTTGTAGATGGTGCGCTCGGTGTGCCAGTGGGTTTCCACGAAGTGGTCGTAAAGGTGACTGGAGTCGAGCCTGAGGATGTCTTGCTCGGCCTCCACCGAAGCCGCCATCTGTTTGGCGATTTCGCTCTCGTCGTAGTCGTCGTTGGCGAACCCGATGGTGAAGGCTTTGACGGGATCCTGGCGGCAGGCGGCTGCCAGTCCCAGGATTGAGCAGGAGTCGATGCCGCCGGAGAGATAGCACCCCACGGGCACGTCGGCCACCAGGCGCAACTGGACCGCCTCCAGCAATCCCGCCCGCACGGCCTCGATGCAGTCCTCTTCGCTGCGCCCTTGGGCATGCTCGTGGAGAGGCGGGAATTCCATGTCCCAGTAGGGGTACTCGCGCACCTGCAGCCGTCCGTCGCGCCTTTTGACGCTGAGCACATGTCCGGGACGCACCTGGTGGATGTCTTCAAAGGGCGTGCTGCCGGGGACGATGGTCTGCATCATCTGGTGGAAGACGCCCCGGCTGGAGAGGCGCCTCTCGACATGGGGATGAGCGAAGAGCACCTTGATCTCGGAGCCGAAGACCAGCGAGTCGGCGGTGCGGGTCCAGTAAAGCGGCTTGATGCCGAAGCGGTCGCGCACCAGCATCAGGTGGTCGTCCTCGGAATCGTAGAGCCCGAAAGCGAACTCGCCGCGCAGGTGCCCCAGGGTCTGGGCCAGTCCATAGCGGCGGTAGAGGTGCATGGCCACTTCGGAGTCGCTCTTGGTATGAAATTTCTCGCCCCGCGAAACCATGTCCGAGCGCAGCCGCTGGAAGTCGTAGAACTCGCCGTTGTGGGTCAGCATCATGCATCCGTCGCGGGAAACCAGGGGCTGGTTGCCCGACTCGCACAGGTCGATGATGGCCAGGCGGGCGTGCCCCAGTCCCACTCCAGGCATGGTTTCGACGCCGAATCCGTCGGGTCCGCGATGGTGCTGGATGGCAGCCATGGCCAAAAGGGTCTTTCGATTAACCGGAGCTTGCCGGTCGTTGTGAATGATTCCTGCAATACCGCACATAAGGCTACGTTCCTCGATGACTTTCTATTGGGGCTTGGCTTTGGTGGGCAGGGGCGCGTCGGCGACACGGTAGACGCGCTGCATGAGCACCGTCAGAAGCGCCATGCGCACAAAGACCGCGCCGCGGGCCTGGGCGAAATACCAGTTGTGAGGCGTGGGATCGAGGTCGGTGTCGAGTTCGTCCCCGCGGGCCAGCGGATGAAGCACGATGGCGCCCGGCTTGAGGGGCGAGTCGGCCGACAGCTTGAGGTCGCCCGTGAGCGTCTCGTAAGTGTCCCCGATCCAGGCGATGGAGTTGATGTAGACCACGTCCAGTTGGGGCAGCACGTCCTTGAGCCGGCGGCTGGCGCGGATCCTCAGTCCGGCTTCTTCCAGTTCCTCACGTTGGCCGGGGTCGAAGAGGTCGGATTCCGGGTTGATGATGGTGACCTCGCGGATGCCCTCTGCGATCAGGCGCAGAAGCAGCAGCAGGCTGCGCACCGTGCGCATGCGCCTGGGGGTGCCGATGATGCCGATGCGCACGTTGTGGTCCCGGGCCTGAGCGGGCAGGGCCAACTGAGGACACCACTTGAAGATGGCGTAGAGGTCGGCCAGAGCCTGGGTGGGGTGCTCGTCGATACCGTTTCCGGCGTTGATAATGGGGATGCGTAAAGCCTCGACCATGCGCTCGACGGAATCCTCGGAGCTGTCGCGCAGCACCACCACGTCCCCATAATTGCTCAGCATCTCGGCCACGTCGCGAAGGCTCTCGCCCTTGGCGATGCCGGTGGTGGACGCGTCGGTGATGGGAATGACGTCTCCTCCCAGACGGTGCCAGGCGCTTTCGAAGGAAAGGCGCGTGCGTGTGCTGGGCTCGTAGAAGGCTGTGATCAGGAGCTTGCCCTCCAGAGGCTTGCCCTCCATCACCGGATCCATCTCGAAAGCCGCGGCCAGCCGGCACAACTGAACCAGTTGCCGGCGGCTGATCTGGCGTGCCGACACCAGGTGCCGGTGAGCCATTTCGAGCAGGGGCTGGGGATCTTCATCGAGAAGCTGATGAAGCGCATTGGGGCGCTCTATCCCGGCCACGCCGTCCTTGGCTTCAACCGGCTGCTTGAGCCGCTCCAGGTCGTCACTGCGGGTCACCATAGCTGGTCCTTCTTCCAGTCGCGCACCAGGAATATCAACAGCAGCACCGGGGCCGCTGCGCTGAGCAGCAGGGCCGCCGTTACCAGGATGCTCAAGAAATCTGCTGAGGCTGTCATTTCACACTCTCCTCCGGCCGGACGGCTTTCAGGCCGCCTTGGCCTCTTGACTCTCTTCGGGGATGTCCTCCTCCTCCAAATCCCGCCAACGGAAATCTCCCGGTCGGATGAGCGTTCCCCCACTCACCACCAGCATGGATACGGCCGCTCCGATCAGCGCGGCCACGTAGAATCCGATCTGAAAGTAGGCCACGAAGCCGCTCAGGCTGCCGAAGAACATGGCCCAACCGGCCGCCGAGGGATTGGTTTTGCGCCAGTACAGCCCCAGGACGATGGGTCCGATGGTGCTGGCCACGAAAGCTCCCGTGAAATGCAGCAAGGAGCCCAGCGTCGTGAGGCGGAAAAGGCAGACCAGCCAGGTGCCCACGCCCAGCAGCAGGGTAATCACCCAGGCAGCCCGGCGCAGGGTGGGCTTGGAGGCCTCGGGGTGGATGTGCTTGTGGTAGATGTCTTCCACGATCAGGTCGCCGGTGGCCGCCAGCAGCGAGTCGAGGCTGGAGGCCAAGGCCGAAAAGACCACCACGAAGACCAGTATGGCTCCCAACGATCCCAGCAGGCGGGCGGCGATCAAGGGCGCTACCATGTCGGCTTGAGGCACGTTGAGGTCGAGGGAGGGAGCCGCCAGGGCCGTGAATCCGGCTGCGATGGGGATGGGCGTCCAGAAGAGTCCGGCCAGCAGATAGGCCTTGAATCCCACGCCTTTTCCGAAGGCGAAGGCCCGGCTCCACCACACGTTGGAATGGAAGATCTCGCCCATGCCGAAAAGCAGGTTGTTGAAGAGGAACATGATGGCCGCCGGCATGAGCAGGTTGAGCAGTTCAGGACGCTTGCTGACCAGGTTCTGGTGAACCTCCTCGAACCCCACCCGCTGCAGGGTCAGGTACCCCAGGGCCACCACTCCCACCACGATGACGATGGTCTGAATGAAGTCGGTGCCGATCACGGCCCGCAAGCCCCCCATCAGAGTGTAGGCCACGCAGATGGTGAGGATGACCGTCATCCCGATCCAATAGTCGATTCCGCTGAGGGCGTTGATGAGGATGCCGCCGGCCATTCCCAGGCTGATCAGCCATCCGAAGCTGTAGAAGATGGAGATGCCCAGGAAGATGCGCCAGGGCGTCTTTCCGTAACGCAGCCGGATGAAGTCTCCGCTGGTGTACCCGCTGGGCATGAGGCGGCGGATGCGCGAGGCCATGGGAGCGAAAAGCAGCAGTCCCACCGACCCCAGCGAGTAGCCCACCATGCCCCAAATGCCCATCTGGTAGGCCAGTTGAGGGGCCACCATGGTGGTGTTGGAGGTGACCCAGGTGGCCATGGCGGTGGCCGTTCCCAGGGCCAGTCCCACCTTGCGTCCGGCCAGCATGTAGTCGTCGAGGTCCTTGTTCTTGCGTCCCCACAGCCACCCCAGAAACACCCACAGGACGCTGAAGGCGGCCAACAAGATGGCTGCAATCGTGGGTGAGAGGATGGCTTCGTCGATGGCGGTCATGATGAGGGCTCTCGCTTGGGGACCTTAACGGGTGTGGCCGGCCTGGACTTCCTGCCGGTAGTGCCCGGCCAGGATGATGGCGGCGGCCGACAGGAAGACCAGGGCGCCCACCGTCAGCAGCCCCAGGGCGCGGCTCAGAGGATGGTGGCGCACCACCACTTTGTAACTCTCGCTCCAGGGTCCGGCGCGGTTACCGTCCTCGGAGACGATGCGCAAGCGGTAGTAGAATTCTCCGTCCGCCTTGCCGCTGAAGCTGGTGCCCAGGTCCTCGCCGCGGTAGACCACGAGCGGGCTGGAGAAGTCCGCTTGCGCTGCCTGCTGGACTTCGAACTGCAGGCCTTCACGGCCTTCTTGCAGTTCCTGGGGCCAGCTCCAGGATAGGGAGTAGAAGCCGGCGTTGGCCAACTCTTCGCCCGAAAGGTCGAACTGAGGCGCGGGCAGGGCCCGATCCTGAGCCGGCGAAGACACACCGGCCCAAGCGCTCAACAGGAGAGCCGCCCAAATGACTTTCACAAAGTGCATGCTTGAATTTTCGCGGGGGAGACGCGGGAAGAAATCCGTCAGCCGATCTTGACTACGGTTTCGACCTCGCTGATTACGATCTTTCCGGAGGGCCCGTGGCTTGTTTGGGCCGCCTCGCGGATCAGATCGACCGCCTGATCGACCTTTTCGTCCTTGACGAACGCAATGACCAGGGTGCGCGGCAGAAGGTCGACGTTGTACTCGGTGCCGCGCACGTGCTCTGCATAGGAGCGATGAGACCGGCCATGGACGTCCAGCGTGTGGACTTCCTTGAACCCCCGTCCCGTCAAGGACTTCCTGACCTTCTTGACGCGAAAGGGATGAACATAGGCTTCCAGCTTCTTCATCGGCTCAACCGGCTGTGGGGCTCCGCAGACTGCAAATCAAGGATTTTCAAAACTTGGCGCTGCTTTGCAGCCCCAAGACTATACGTTGAAGTCCATTTTGAATCAACCGCCGATGGCTTCGGCCAGGGGCTGGACGCTACTCGATCAAGCCCAGTTTGCTGACCGGCCAGTAGCGGAAGACGGCCTTGCCGAAGATGTGGTCCCGCGGCACGGCGCCCCAGTTGCGGGAGTCGTTGCTGGAGTTGCGGTGATCGCCCAGCACGAAGAAATGATCCTCGGGAACCGTCTCCGGAGGGTAGGAGGTGTAGTCGAAAAAAGAGGGCGGCACATAGGGTTCGCTCAGGCGGTCGCCGTTGATGTAGACCACTCCCGAACGGATTTCCATCACTTCCCCCGGCAAGCCCACAACCCGCTTGATGAAGCTCTTGGCGGGATCGCGGGGATACCAGAAGACCACGATGTCGCCGCGGTCGATGTCGGCGAAATGATAGACGAACTTGTTGACGAAGATGCGTTCCTGGTCTTCCAGGCGCGGCTCCATGCTGGTGCCTTCCACCTTGACCGGCTGAACCACGAAGATGACGATGAGGATGGCGGCCAGAGCGGCGAAGAAGATGTCGCGCATCCAACTGCGGAGTTCCTTCAGAGCCGCAGAAGGGGAAGCGCCTTGAGGCGCCGCCGGAGCCTCCGCCGCCGAGGATGAGGGCTCGGCAAAGAAAGGAGCAGGCGAATCGCTTTCGACCGCCACTTGCCGGGGCCGATCAGCCGGCCGCGAGGATTCCTCATCGCGGGTGCGTCGTTCAAGCCCTTCCTGGTCCTTATTCCACTCCGACATGGTCCTCCTCGTTGACCCTCAGACCTCCAGGATCTCCTTCTCCTTGGCCTCGGCGCGCTCGTTGATCTGTCCGATGAACTCGTCGGTCACCTTCTGCACCTCGTCAAAACCGTAGTGCTCTTCGTCCTCCGAGATCTCCTTGTCTTTGAGGGCCTTTTTGAGCTTGTCGTTGCAGTCGCGGCGGATATTCCGGATGGCGGTGCGGTGCTCCTCGGCGATGCGGCCGATCTGACGGGCCAGCTCCTGCCGCCGCTCCTGGGTGAGAGAAGGGATGGGGATGCGGATGATCTTCCCGTCGTTGGAGGGGTTGAGCCCCAAGTCCGAGGTCAGGATGGCCTTCTCGATGGCCCCGATCTGCGAGGCGTCCCAGGGCTGGACGGTGAGCAACTGGGGCTCGGGCGCGTGCAGAGTCGCCATCTGGTTCAAGGGAGTCGGCGTTCCGTAGTATTCGACCTGGATCTGGTCGAGAACATGAACCGAGGCGCGTCCCGTACGGATACTGGCCAACTCGCGCTGCAGATCCTCAATGGTCTTCTTCATGCGGGAGTTAGCTTCAGCGGTGACCTGCTTAATCATAGGGTGTCTGCTCCAGACGTCTAGGCCTTGATGATGGTTCCAACTTCCTCGCCCATGACGGCGTCCCGGATGTTGCCCTCCTTGTAGAGGTTGAAGACGATGATCGGCATCTTGTGATCCATGCACAAAGAGATGGCCGTCGTATCCATGACCTTCAAGCCCATTTCCAGAACTTGAAAATAAGTCAGGGTTTCAAACAGTTTAGCATCCTTGTTCAAGTGGGGATCGGAGTCGTAGACTCCGTCCACTTTGGTGGCCTTGAGGATGACGTCGGCCAGGATCTCCATGGCCCTGAGGGCTGCCGCGGTATCGGTGGAGAAGTAGGGATTGCCGGTGCCGGCGGCCAGGATGACCACCCTCTTTTTCTCCAGGTGGCGGATGGCCCGGCGGCGGATGAAGGGCTCGGCCACCTCCTGCATGTCGATGGCGCTGAGGACGCGGGTAAAGATGCCGATCTTTTCCAGGGCGTTCTGAAGAGCCAGGGCATTGATGACGGTGGCCAGCATGCCCATGTAGTCGCCGGTGGCTCGATCGAACCCCATCTCCGACGCGGACACGCCGCGGATGATGTTTCCCCCGCCCACCACGATGGCGATCTCGGTCCCCAGTTGATGGATCTCCTTGATCTGGCGGGCCACCGCTCGCGCGATTTCGGAATCGACTCCGAAATTGTTGGTCCCCATCAAGGCTTCGCCGCTGAGCTTGATGAGTACTCTCTTAAAGCGTGGTTTCTTCAATTCGACGGGGGCATCTGCGACGACGGCCTCCGCTTCCTTGTCTTCGACTCCAGAAGACATGCTCACTCGACTCCTCCTGGGAGGGCGACGCGGATTCCCCGGCCGAAACTGCGCTTACTCTTCGCCTACCTTGAAGCGCGCGAAGCGGCTGACGGAGATGTTCTCCTTGATGGTGGCGATCTTCGATTTGATGAAGTCCTCCACCGTGCTCTCGGGATCCTTGACGAAGGGCTGCTCATAGAGGCAGACCTCCGAGTAGAACTTCCGCATCTTGCCTTCCACGATCTTGTCCACCACCTCAGGCGGCTTGCCGGATGCGGCGGCCTGGTTGCGGTAGATTTCGCGTTCTTTGTCCAAGTCCTCCTGGGTCACTTGGTCGCGCCTGACCACCCGCGGATTGGAGGCCGCGATGTGCATGGCGATGTCCTTGACCAAGTCCTGAAACTCGTCGGTCCGAGCCACGAAATCGGTCTCGCAGTTGACTTCCACCAGCACGCCCAGCTTGCCGCCGGCGTGGATGTACTGCCCGATGACACCTTCTTCGGTGCTGCGCGACGCCTTCTTTTCCGCCGCCGCGAGACCTCGCTCGCGAAGAACCTTGACGGCCTTCTCGATATCGCCGTCGGCCTCCTGAAGCGCTTTCTTGCACTCCATCATGCCCGCGCCGGTCTGATCGCGTAGTTTCTTGACCTGAGCCGCACTTATTGCCATCGACTCTCTCTCCCTTTTCTTTCAGATTGAAAGGCGAGCGGGTCCGAGCAGCCGCCGACAAGAAGGCAGACCTATGACCTCGCGCCTTACTGTAATCGTTCCCAAGGACGGCGGCAACCCGAAAATCGTCCGGCGTCCCCCGCTGTGAAGCTTCGTGCTTGCGCCCTTCCCCCTGCTGCGCGCGGCAGCGCCGGTCAACGACCTGCCCGGGAGAAACGCGGCTAGGAACTCTTCTCTTTCTTGGAAGAGTCCTTTTTCTTGTCCTCGGCGGAAGCCGGGGAGGATTCCTCCTCACCTTTCTCGTCCGCGGACGCTTCTTTTTCCGCCTTGGCCGATTTCTTGTCCTGGGCGGACTCCTTCTCCTGGTCCGCCTCTTTCTTGGGAGCCGCCTTCTTCTCTTCGCCAGCCTTCTTGTCCTCGGCGGCTTGCTGCTTCGAGGCTTCCTCCTTGACGGGCTCCTTCTTGGCAGCTTCTTTCTTGTCGTCAGCCTTCTCGGCTTCCTCGGCCTTCTTGCCCTTTTCGGCCTTTTCGTCCTTGGCCGCCTTTTCGTCCTTGGCCGCCTTTTCGTCCTTGGCAGCCTTCTCGTCCTTGGCCGCCTTTTCGTCCTTGGCAGCCTTCTCGTCCTTGGCAGCCTTTTCGTCCTTGGCCGCCTTTTCGTCCTTGGCAGCGGCCTCCTTCTTGTCCTCAGCCGGCTCTTCTTTCTTGGCCGCCGCCTTTTTCTTGGGCTTGGCCGCATCTCTCAGCTTGACAGGGGCTTTTGCCTTCTTCTTGGCGCCGGGACTCTTCTTGGCGTCTTCAGCCTTTTCTTTCTTGTCGCCCTCGCCTTCACCCTCGGCGGACTCCGCCTCCTGGGCCTCCTTCTTGGCTGCCTTCTTGGCGGCTTCCTTGGCGGCCTCTTCCTCTTCTCTCTTGCGCTTGGCTTCCTCGCGGGCCTTGCGGGCGGCTTCTTTGGCCTCGGCCGCGGCCTTGCGGCGGGCAGCCTCTTCGGCCGCCTTCTTCTCGGCTTCCTGGCGCTTGGCCTCCAAGTGGGCTTCGTAAACCTGGTTGCCTGCCAATGCGGCCTCGGCCAGGGTGGAGGCGAAGAGGCGGATGGAGCGCAGGGCGTCGTCGTTGCCGGGGATCACGTAATCGACCATGTCGGGATCGCAGTTGGTGTCGACGATGGCGATGACCGGGATGCCCAGCTTGTTGGCTTCCTTGACGGCGATGGCTTCTTTGTTGGAGTCGACCACGAAGACGGCGTCGGGAAGACGGCCCATCTCACGGATGCCCTTGAGGTTGCGCTCCAGCTTCTTGCGCTCGCGCTCCAATTGGGCCACTTCCTTCTTGGAGAGCTTGTCCCAGAAGCCGCTCTCCTTCTGATCTTCCAGCTCTTTGTAGCGCTTGATACTGATCTGGATGGTCTGGAAGTTGGTCAGCATGCCGCCCAGCCAGCGATGGTTGACATAGAACATGCCGCAGCGCAAGGCCTCTTCCTGAACGGCCTCCTGAGCCTGGGGCTTGGTGCCGACGAAGAGCAGAGTCTTGCCCCGCGAGGTCATGTCGGCCACGAAATTGACGGCCTGCTGAAAAGCCTTCAGCGTCTTCTGCAGGTCGATGATGTAGATGCCGTTGCGCTCGCCGAAGATGTAGTCCTTCATCTTCGGATTCCAGCGGTGGGTCTGGTGTCCGAAATGAACCCCGGCTTCCAGCAGTTGTTTTATGGAAATTGCACTCAAGCGTCACTCTCCCGCTTTTGGGCCTGCCAAGCAAAGCCTTCAGTCTCGCGGCGCCGGAGCGCGTCGATCAGGATCCGCCTTGATCGCGACATCCCCGGGGAAGACCGCCGAAGCGCCAAGGCGTTTCGGCGAAAGGCAGACGGATCGTCGTCCGGGGGCGAAACTGCAGCCTCCGCCACAAGGCGGCCGCTGTTATCTCTTTGAAAACTGGAACCGCTTACGGGCTCCGGGCTGTCCATACTTCTTGCGCTCTTTGATGCGCGGGTCGCGGGTCAGAAACCCGGCCTTCTTGAGAGGTCCGCGCAGATCGTAGTCGAACTGCTGCAAAGCCCTCGAAATACCCAACCGCACCGCGTCGGCCTGAGCCGAATAGCCGCCGCCGCCGACGTTGATGTAGACGTCGAACTTGTCGTTGGTTTCGGTCAGTTTCAGGGGCTCCATCACGACCTGCTGCTGCGCCTTGTTGCAGAAGTATTCCTGACACTCCCGCTTGTTGACCACGAACTGGCCGGAACCCGGCATCAGAAAGCAGCGCGCCGTGGCGCTCTTGCGTTTCCCGGTGCCGTAATACTGAATCTTCTCCTCCACTTGCAATTCCTCCTTAGACCGGCAATTCCCGCGGCTGCTGGGCCTGGTGGGGGTGCTCGCCCTCGCTGTAGACCTTCAGCTTCTTGAGCATGCGGCTGGCCAACTTGTTCTTGGGCAGCATGCCTTTGACGGCCAGATGAATGAGACGCTCGGGATGCTTGGCCAGCATCTCTTTGGCCGTCATTTCACGCAAGCCTCCCGGGCGGCCGCTGTGCGAGTAGTAGACCTTGTCGTTCCACTTGTTGCCGGTCAAACGCACCTTGCCGGCGTTGACCACTATGACGAAATCTCCTGTATCCAGGAAATCCGTGTACTCGGGCTTGGACTTGCCCGTCAGGACGTGGGCCACACGGCTGGCCAGACGCCCCAGCACCTGATCCTCGGCATCGACCACGTACCAGGTCCGTTCAATGGCGTCCGCTTTCGGCAAGTATGTCTTCATCTCTTCTATCCCTGAATCCTTCATCAAAGCCTGATTTGAACCGGTTGGGCCTCTCCGCGCCCAACCCTTTTCCGAGGCGCAAAATCCCCCGAAAAGGAAGCAGCGAGAATACAGGTTGGGGGCCGCCGCTGTCAAGTCAGGAGGGAGAAACCACGCCCCTTTGGAGATTTTTCCCGTTTTTAGTCGGGGGCATTTTTATAATAGGGAGACGAGACGTCATTCGGAGGATTCAAAAGACGTTTCTATTTCGGGAGCGCTTCACGGCATCGCGCAGGGAGTGCGCTCGACCGGAGAAGGCACCGACAAATGGGGGCTCGGCTGCCGAACCGCCACTTTTGAAATGGTGGCGCATGAGGGGCAGTACCAGCCATGAACTCGGACTCGGAGATGGAAACCGGCCGTTGAAGCCGATTTTTTCGAGTCCGGCCTTCGCAGATTTCACAACTTGCGGCGTTTATAGAGAGGGAGGGCGTGACCGCGAGAGACGCTCGGGCGCCCAAAAAAGGTGAGCCTCATCACCGCCTAAAGGCCGATGAAACAACGGTTCTAAAGAAAGTGACGAGACTCACCGAAGAATTGAAAGTGGTGAGGGTAAGTTGAAGTTCCGAACCGCACGGGTAGAGCGCGTGGCTCTTCCCTTCCCTGTGGGGCGGTTCTAAGTCGCAAGGTAAAGGGGTCCGAACGCCCTGCGGGGCGAACGACCAGAAGCCCGCGAGGGTTGAGGAAATCGTTATGGGCTGGAAGGACATTCTCGGCTCCAAGTCGAAATCCTTGGTGGGCGTCGACATCGGCACCTCGGCTATCAAGGTCGTGGAACTGAGGTCCGGCGGCGCCAAGGGGAAATACGAACTGAAGTCGATCGGGGCCCGGCGCATTCCCGGCGACTCGATCGTCGACGGGGTCATCATCGCCAAACTGCCGGTGGCCGAGGCCATCGACACGCTCTTCCAAGAGCTCGGCATCAAGAACAGCAGCATCGCCACCTCCATCGCCGGCCACTCCGTGATCGTCAAGAAGATCACCGTACCGGCCCAGACCCGCGAAGAGTTGGACGACTCCATTCAATGGGAAGCCGAGCAGTACATTCCCTTCGACATCTCGGAGGTCAATGTCGACTACCAGATCGTGCGCAAGCTGCCCGACGCCAACAAAATAGAGGTCATCTTGGTGGCGGCCAAGCGGGAGAAGATCACTGATCACACCAGCGTCCTATCCATGGCCGGCAAGAACGCCTCGGTGGTCGACACCGACGCCTTCGCGCTGCACAACGTCTACGACCTCAACTACAACCCTCAGGAAGCCACGGTGGCCGCCGTGCTCGATATCGGAGCCACGGTCATGAACATCAACATTCAGAGGGGCAGAGAATTCCTCTACACCCGCGACATCAACTTCGGGGGCAATCAGTACACCGAGTTCCTGCAGCGCGAACTCAACGTCTCCATCGAAGAGGCCGAGGAAATGAAGCAGGCCGAGTCCTACCCCGAGGACTACGCCGAAAAGGTGCCCGAGATCCTGCGTTCGGTTTCCGAGAACCTGGCCCAGCAGGCCCAGACCACCTTCGACTACTTCAAGTCGGCCAATCAGTCGGACGAAATCGAGGAGATCTATATCGCGGGAGGGGCCAGCCGCACCGAGGGCTTGCGCGACTACTTGGAAGAGCGCTTTCAGGTGCCGGTTCAGTTCTTGGACCCCTTCAAGAAGGTGGCCAAGGTTAAACAAGACATCCCGCCAGAGTATTTAAACGGCATGGCTTCAGACTTCGCCATCGCCGTGGGCCTGGCCCTGCGAACGGCGAATGACCGATGATCAAAGTCAATCTATTGAGGGAGCCCGGGGCGGGCAAGAAGCGCCGCCGCACAGGGAGTCCCGTCAGCAGCACCAATCTGATCGCTTTGGCCGCGGCAGCGGTGCTGTTGATCGCAGTCTTCCTGTGGTACTACCTGCTCAGTTCGTCAGTGGGCGAACTGAGCGTCCAGGCCGCCGACCTGCGGGCCGAGCGTGACAGCCTGGCCCAGGTGACGGCACAGTTGCAGGCCGCCCAGGAACAAAAGCGGCGTCTGGACGAGCGGGTGGAGCTGATCGAGCGCTTGCGCGACAACCAACGCGGTCCCGTCGATCTTATGAATCACGTGCTCGACTCCCTGCCAACCGATCCCACGCTGTGGCTGACCAGCCTCGCCCAGCAGGAAGGCACGGTGGCCATCGAGGGCCGCGCCTTCGATGTTCCCTCCATCGCCGGATTCATCGCCGAACTCGACGACGGTTCGGTCTTCCGGGAAGTCGAATTGGAGTACTGGGAAGATCAGCAGGACAGCATCAAGTTCAAACTCAACTGCCGGAGCAAGGAGTAGACCATGGCCAGCGATTCTTCCAACGTTCGTCAGATGGTGCTGCTGATCGTCCTGGCTCTGGGCGTCTGCGTAGTCATCTACATTTACGGCATCTCGCCGTTGCAAAGCAGGCAGGCCACGCTGGAAAGCGAAATCGAGCAGCTCGAAGCCGAGGTCATGCGGGCCCGCGCGGTCAAGGCTCAGCTTCCTCAATTGCAGGAGCAAATCCGCCAGCAGGAGGAAAAGCTGGCCTCCCTGCGACGGGTGCTGCCGACCGCAAAAGAGACCGCCGAAGTGGTGCGCCGGGTTCAGGAACTGGCCGTCGAGTCCAAACTCCACCTGCGCAGCTTCACGCCCCAGGACACGGTGCAGCGCGATTTCTACGAAGACTGGCCGATTCTGCTCTCGATGGAGGGCAATTTCGACACCCTGGGCGTCTTTTTGGAGCGCATCGGGCGCTTCCAGCGCATCGTCAACGTCGAGAGGCTCTCCATCAAGCCGCTGGACGCCGACCAGCGAACGCCCACCCGCACCATTTCCGCTACCTGCACGGCGACTACTTATGTCTTCCAGGAGGCTTCCGATGACTCCTAGCAAGCGAGAAGCATTCCCTACCCTGGCTTGCCGGCTCATGGGCCGCTGGCCTTTGCTGTGCGCCTTCCTGGTGCTGCTGGGCGCCCTGCCCGCCTGGGCGTCCGCTCAGGAGCAGGCCGACCCGGTGCCGCGCCAGGAGATGCCGCTCTATGACAGCAAAGGACGGCGCGATCCCTTCATCAGCCTGAGAGCCCTGCGCCAAGACACCGCGGCCGACCTGCTCGAGCCTCCGCCTTTGACCCAACGGCCTCCCGGACTGCCCGGGCTGCTGGTCGACGAAGTGACCGTGGTAGGCATCGTGGCCGGAATCGACCAGCCCATTGCGCTGCTGCGCGGGATCGACGACTTCACCTACTTTGCCCGCCCGGGTGACAAGCTCTACGACGGCCACGTGCTGGAGATCAATGGAGAGCGCGTCACCTTTCGGCGCGTGGTGGAGGACGCCCGCAAGAACAAGCATGTCTCGAGAGTAACCAAACGCCTCAACAGCCAAGATATCCAAGTGGTGGAAGAACAAGGGGGCAACCCAGATGAAGAACTTTAAACCCCATTTTCTCATCATCCTATTGACGGCGGTCGCCCTGAGCTTGGCTCCGGCGGGCTCGGCCGCGGCCTACCCGGCCGGAGAGAATTCCGAAGCGGCGCCCGCCCTGGCGCGCATGGCCGCGCCTCAGGAGAGCGGCTCCTACCAGGGGGCGCCCATCACCATGAAGGTGGTCAACATTCCCTTGGTGGACTTCTTCCGCATCATCTCGGAGGTGAGCGGCTTGAACGTGCTCATCGACCCCGACGTGGGAGGGCGCGTCACCCTCAACATGGAGGCGGTGCCCTGGGATCAGCTCTTCGAGGCCGTGCTGCGCAGCAATCAACTGGAGCGCTCGGTGGAAGGAAACCTGGTGCGCATCTCCACCAAAGCGACCCTGCAGAAGGAAGAAGAGTCCAAACTGGCCATGAAGCGGGCCAACTTCCTGGCCGCAGACACCCGCACCGACCTCTATCACCTCGATTACGCAGTGGCCGCCAACATCGCCTCCACCCTGGAAGAGCAGTTGAGCGACCGCGGACGCATCGACGTCGACTCGCGCACCAACACCCTGATCATCACCGACGTGGTGGGGAGCATCCAACGGCTGGAGACGCTGATCGAGCGCCTCGACATCCCCGAGATGCAGGTCGAGATCGAGGCCCGCATCGTGGAGGCCACCACCAACTTCGCCCGCGAACTGGGCTCCGCATTCGACATCCAGTTCGGCAACTTCGGCACCCGAAACCGGGGCACAGGCACCTCAAGCGCGCTGCTGGACGATCCGGTCGGGACGGCGACCTTCTCGACAGGGACCCTGCTCGACACCTTTCGTCTCGACGCTTTCATCTCGGCCGCCGAGATGCGAGGCGACGCCCGTATCCTCTCCAAGCCGCGAGTGAGCGCCCAGAACAACGCCGAGGCCGTCATTACTCAGGGTGCCAAGATCCCCATCCCGGTGACTGAGAACTTCACGACCCGCGTACGTTTTGAAGAAGCGGCCCTGAAGCTCACCGTGACACCGCAGATCACTCAAGAAGGTACGGTGCTGCTCAACCTGCGGGTGGAAAACGACGTCCCTGATTTTTCTCAGACCGTCTTGGGCATCCCCACCATCCTCACCAGCCAGGCCGAGACCCTGGTCCTGGTGGCCGACGGGGGTACCACGGTCATCGGCGGCATCTTTACCGAGACCGACCGCGAAGACATCCGCAAAGTTCCCGGACTGGGTTCGGTCCCCGTCCTGGGCAACCTCTTCAAGTCCAAGTCGCTGGAGAGGGAGACGCGCGAGATTCTCTTCTTCATTACGGTCCGCATCAAGTAGCCGGCCGCAGTCAGGAGGAAGTCAGCGGGGTCGGGACTGTCTCCCGGCCCCTTTCATTTTGCCCGATGCGCTTGCAACGCTTTCAGCAACTTCTTCACAAACGCGAACTGGACGGCTTCCTCATCAGCCGTCTCTCGAACCTGCAATACCTGTTCGGATTTCGGGGCAGCGCCGGAATGGCGTTGTGTCTGAACGGAGAGGCCCACCTGCTGGTCGACTCCCGCTACCTGGAGCAAGCCGGCCAGAGCGCCCACGACTGTCGTCCCCGCCTGGCTGATCCGTCCTACCAGGCCGCCCTCAAGGCCCTTCTGGAAGAACTGCAGCAAGAGAGCACGCTGCGCATCGGCATCGAGGAAGAAGAGATGAGCTGCGCCTGGCTGCGCCAGATGGAATCCTGGAAGTTGCCTTTCGAGTTTTGTCCCGGTCCCGACCTGGCGGGCCGTCTGCGCCGCTGCAAGGAGCCGGAAGAGGTTGAACGGATTGAGGAGGCTCTGCGCAGGGCTCAGGACGCCTACCATCAGGTGCTGCCGAGACTGCAGCCGGGAATGGCCGAGATCGAAATGGCCGGCGAAGTCGAGCGGGCCATGCGCCGCCACGGCGCTCAAGGGTTCGCCTTCGAGACCATCGTGGCCGGCGGCCCCCGCTCGGCCCTGCCCCATGCCTCGGCCAGCGACCGCATCTGGCAAGAAGGGGAGGTGTTGCTCATCGACTTCGGGCTGCGCCGCGACGGCTACCACTCCGACCTGACCCGGGTGCTGCTTCCCCAAGGAGACGGGGAGGAGGCCCACGTGGCCGCCATCGTCCGCCGGGCCGCCGCCAAAGCCGCCCAGCGGATCGCTCCCGGAGTCAAGGCCAGCCAGGTGGACGCAGCGGCCCGGGAGCACATCGAGGCCGCCGGCTATGGCCGCTTCTTCGGCCACGGACTGGGTCACGGCCTGGGGCTGGACGTGCACGAAAGCCCGCGTGTTTCCAAGACCAGCGACGAGGTGCTGGAAGCGGGCATGGTCTTTACGGTCGAGCCGGGCATCTATTTGCCGGGACGCTTCGGCGTCCGCATCGAGGATGTCGTGGTGGTGACCCCAGAAGGCTACCGCTACCTCTCCGATCCCCACCGCTGAATTGGCGTCCGCTATTGACTAAAAGTCTGTCAAAAAGCACAATGTGCCCTTGCGCTTTCCCGATGATGCGAGGAGATGGGATGGACACCAACGAGATCAAAGAGCTGATTAAGCTCATCGAGCAATCGGCAATCGAAGAGTTCGAGATGGAACGCGACGGCGTGCGCATCCGCGTCCGCAAGTCGTTGGGAATGGCTGCCCAGCCGCAGTCCCCTGCCCCATCAGCGGCTCCTCAGGCGGCGGCGCCCCAGCCGGAGGAAGCCGCCGAGCCGGAAAAGGACGAGTCGATCCACATCTTCACTTCGCCCATCATCGGCACGTTTTACCGCGCACCCAAGCCCGACGCCGATCCCTTCGTGGAGGAGAATGACAAAGTCAAAGAGGGCACCGTACTCTGTATCGTCGAAGCCATGAAGATCATGAACCAGATCGAGTGCGATGTAAGCGGCGTCATCGAGAAAGTCCTGGTCGACAACGGTCAGCCTGTCGAATACGGGGAACCGTTGTTTGAAATTCGCCTGACCTAGCCCATGTTCAAGAAGATTTTGGTGGCCAACCGCGGGGAGATCGCACTGCGCGTGATCTGCGCCTGCAAGGAACTCAACATCCCCACCGTGGCCGTCTACTCCGAGGCCGACCGCCATTCGCTGCACGTGCGCTTCGCAGACGAAGCTCTTTGCATCGGACCCGCCTCCAGCTCTGAGAGCTATCTAAATATCCCCTCCATCATCTCGGCCGCCGAGGTGGCCAACGTCGACGCCATCCATCCCGGATACGGATACCTGGCCGAGAGCGATCATTTTGCCGAGGTCTGCGAGACCTGCGAGATCAAGTTCATCGGCCCCCCTCCTAAAGTCATCCGCATGATGGGCGACAAGGCCCGGGCCCGCGAGGCCATGCAAGAGGCGGGCTTGCCCATCATCCCCGGCAGCGGAATCCTGGCCGAGAAGGAAGATGCCCTCAAGGCCCTCGACGAGGTGGGGCTGCCGCTGATCATCAAGGCCGCCGCCGGAGGCGGAGGCCGGGGCATGCGCATCGTGCGCGAGAAAGGCCAATTGCTGGAAGCGCTGGAAACGGCCCGCTCAGAGGCCAAGGCCGCCTTCGGCAACTCCGACGTCTACCTGGAGCGCTACCTGGACAATCCCCGCCACATCGAGTTCCAGGTCCTGGCCGACTCCCACGGCAACACCATCCACCTGGGCGAACGCGAGTGCTCCATCCAGCGCCGTCACCAGAAGCTGATCGAGGAATCTCCCAGCCCGGTAGTCAGCCAGGAGGAGCGCGACAAGCTGGGAGGGCAGATCTGCCAGGCGGTCGCCGAGATCGGATACGAGAACGCCGGAACCATGGAGTTTTTGCGCGACCAGAAGGGCCGCTTCTACTTCATCGAAATGAATACCCGGGTGCAGGTCGAGCACCCGGTCACCGAAATGGTGACGGGCGTCGACATCGTCAAGGAGCAGATCGAGGTCGCGGCCGGCAAGAAGCTCGAGACCCGGCAAGACCAGGTGACCCTTTCGGGAAACGCCATCGAGTGCCGCATCAACGCCGAACACCCACGAACTTTCGCCCCCAGCCCGGGACGCATCACCGCCTACCATCCGCCCGGAGGTCCGGGAGTACGCGTCGACTCGCTGGCTTACGCCGATTACGTGGTGACCCCCCACTACGATTCCATGATCGCCAAGCTGATCGCCCACGGCGCCAACCGCAAAGAAGCTTTGCAGCGCATCAGCCGGGCCCTCGACATGTTCGTGCTGGAGGGCATCGAGTCCACCCTCGACCTGCACCGCAGGATCGTCCGCAACGAACGCTTCCGCTCCGGCGACTTCGGCACCTCTTTCCTGCAAGACACCGACCTGGGCTGACCTCGGGGACGATCTCTCCAGCAGCTCAGCGGTCGTCCCGGTCGTCAGGCTTGGGGAGAAGCAGGTTGTGCAGATGGGCCTCGAAGCGAGGCGAACGCATGCCGGCCGACTTGCCTTCATTGACGGCCGCCGACAAACCCAGATGGTGCTGCTTGGCCCGAAACAGGGCCCAGGCATAGCCCACCCGGTTAGAACTGGCGCAATGCAACAGCAGCGGATGCTTCCGGGGGTCGTCCAGCAGGTCGGCCAGTTGACCGTAGGCCTGCTCGTCGGGCGGCAACTCGTGGCCGAAGGGTATGAGGTGATACTCCATCCCCGCTTCTTGCAGAATCTGGCCCTCGTCAAAGCCGAGTTGCTCCATCTCCTGCGGACGGCGCAGGTTGACGACGGTCTTGACGCCTTTTTCACGCAGCAAGGCAAGGTCGCCGGGCTGCAACTGTCCGCCGAAGTAGATGTCATCCCCGAACCGGGAGGCATTGATGATGCTTCCCAACTCGGCTCTTTCCACGCGGTCTCCTTCATGCCAGGGAGGCTGGGACCGGGGCGGCTGAGCGGAAGACGACTCCCCTGAAGGCCCCCCGCAGGACAGCGCCATCAGGGCCGCCAGGAAAGAGAGACTTGTGAAGGCGATTCTCTTCATGGGCTGGAAGAATACACCATCGGAGTTCTCGATGGCACAATCAGGGGGAGGGATTCAGAGATGACGGCGTTGCACAGGCAGCTTCCCCCGCTTTATCCGCTTTTCGGCAGCGGCCAGGGTGATGTCGAGTCGCTGGCGCGGGCTTGCCTGGAGGGCGGAGCACGGCTGCTGCAACTTCGCGAGAAGCCTCCTGCGCAGGCGTCATCGAGCTTGCAGGAGGCCTGGCAAAAGAAGACTCTTCACGTGGCACGGTCGTTAGCCGCCCTGTGCCGCCGCCATCAAGCGTTGCTCATCATCAACGACCGCGCCGACTGGGTGATCCCCAGCCAGGCTCACGGGGTTCACCTGGGACAGGACGACCTCTCGCCGCAGCGAGCCCGGCGTCTTCTGGGGGAGAAGGCCATCATCGGCTATTCGACTCACAACCAGGAACAGTTCGCCGCCGCCCAAGATCTGCCCGTCGACTATCTGGCCCTGGGACCCATCTTCCGCAGTCCCACCAAACCGGGTGCCAATCCGCCCCTGGGACTCGAACGCCTGCAGACCCTGTGCGCCGCCTCCCGGCTGCCGGTAGTGGCCATCGGCGGGATCAACCTTCAGCGGGCCCTCCGGGTCTGGGAGGCGGGGGCCGCCTCGATCGCCGTCATCTCCGACATTGCCGGGCATCCCGACCCGAGCGCCCGCGTCCGCTCTTATCTGCAAGCCTACCGGCGCCTGAGGCGCGCCTGATGCCCTGGACAATCCCCCTGCGGAATGCTAACAATCTCTCTCGTCAATCTGCTGCCGCCACAAGGAGACTTCCGTGACCATCACCCGAAAAGTCGAACACTTCACCTCGCGCTGGGGACTTTTGCTGTCGGTCATCGGCATCGCCGTAGGAACCGGCAACATCTGGCGTTTTCCACGCATTGCCGCGGCCAACGGAGGCGGATCGTTCCTGGTGCCCTGGGTGGTGTTTCTCTTCTTGTGGAGCATTCCCCTGATCATGGCCGAGTTCGCTATCGGCAAGAAAACCCGCTACGGGACGGTGGGCTCCTTCGCCGTCATGATGGGCAAGCGCTATGCCTGGATGGGCACCTTCGTGGGATTCGTGGCTACCGCCATCATGTTCTACTACTCGGTGGTGGCCGGCTGGTGCATCCGCTACTTCTTTCTCTCGGCCAGCGGACAGCTGCTCGCCGAAACCCACCATAGGGAGGCCTGGGAACACTTCGCCACCTCGGGCTGGCAGCCCGTGCTCTTTCATATCCTGGCCGCCTCCATCGCCGCTTTCGTCATCTCGCGCGGCGTGGTCGGCGGCATCGAGAAGGCCAACCGCATTCTGATTCCGGCCCTGCTGCTGCTGATCATCATCTCAGCCATCCGGGCCGTGACCTTGCCCGGAGCCGTGGCCGGACTGGAGTACCTCTTCACGCCCGACTTGCAGGCCCTACTCGACTACCGCATCTGGCTGCAAGCCCTGACCCAAAATGCCTGGGACACGGGCGCCGGATGGGGTCTGATCCTGACCTATGCGGTGTACATGCGCAACCGCGAGGACGTGCCCCTCAACGCGGCGCTGATCGGCTTCGGCAACAACTCGGTCTCGCTGCTGGCCGGCATCACGATCTTCTGCACCGTCTTCGCCACCATCCCCGAACAGGCCGCCCAGGTGATCCGCGAACCGGGACCCGCCAACACCGGACTGACCTTCATCTGGATCCCCCATCTCTTCTCTCACATGACCGGAGGCTACTTCTTCGCCTGCTTCTTTTTCCTGGCCCTGACCTTCGCCGCCCTCAGTTCCCTCATTTCGATGGTGGAACTGGCCACCCGCGTCCTCATCGATCTGGGGTTGCCGCGCCGCCGGGCTCTTCTCATGGTCTACCTGGGCATCGTGCTGGCCGGCCTCCCCTCAGCATTGAGCGTCACTTTTTTCATCAACCAGGACTGGGTGTGGGGAATGGCCCTGATGGTGAGCGGACTCTTCATCTCTCTGGCCGTCATCTCCCAGGGCGCCGACCGCTTCAGGCGGGAGAACATCAATTCCGAGGGCAGCGACCTGAAGGTGGGCTCCTGGTACAACTTCGTCATCCGCTTCCTCATTCCGGCCCAGGTCGTCATCCTGGTCGTCTGGTGGTTCTGGCAGGTCATCCAGGCAGATCCAACGGGCTGGTGGAACCCCTGGGAGGCGGAGTCGGTGGGCACCTGCCTGCTGCAGTGGTCGGTGGTTCTGGCCATCTTCATCGCCGCCAACCGCTCCATCTCTGAAAGGACCCTGAAACGATGAACAGCCTCTCCCTGCTCACCATGATCGTTATCCTGTCGGTCGTTTGGGGCGGATTCATCTTCTGCCTGACCCTGGCCCTGCGCAAGGAGCGCCGAAAGGACCGTTCGTGAATGTGCTGCTGCTGCGCTCGCCCAAGGGCACTCTCATCCCCCTGGTAGAGGCCGTGCAGCGCAGTCCGAATGCCGACGGACACGGCTCAGGATGGTGGGGCCGCAGCAAAGCGCGCATCTTTTCGACCTACGAAAGCCTAAAGGAAAAGCTTGATTATTACGAAAAGGTGTGTGCGGATCTGAGAGGGGCCCAGAGATTGAAGATCGTCCACCCCTCCCGATGGAGCGCGGATGAAGCCGAGGGCCTGCTCCAGGACTTTCTGGAAAGCCGACGGGGACATCACCTCCGCTGGTTTCAGGTGGACGTCGTATTGGCCATTCTGGGAGGCTTTCTAATGCCCTTGCCGGGACCCAATTTGTTCTTCTTCTATCCCGCCGCGCGGGCCTTCGGGCATTACCACGCGCGCCAGGGAGCCGCTGCCGCCCTGCAGTGCCGCCCTTGGGCCGGGGAGGCGGACCGCCGCCTGGATCAAGTGGAGAAGAATCTGTCCCGGCTGGAGGACATCAGCTCGACTTTGTCCGAGTTGGAGGAACGCTACGGAGTGGCCCATCTGAAGAAGTCTCTGGAAGCATTGAGGAAACGATGAAAGTCGAGCTGGATTTTCTAAGGCGTGTCGGCTTGTTTGCCCAACTGACCGACGAGGAACTGGAACAAGTCGGTTCCTATTTTCGGGAAAAGCGGTACAAGCGCAACGAGATCATCTTCTTCGAAGAGGATACCGGTCACTATTTCTATGTCGTCAAGAAAGGGCGGGTGAAGGTTTCGCGCCTGCTCCCCAGCGGCAAGGAGATGATTCTGGCCTTCCATGAGGACGGAGAGTACTTCGGCGAGATGGCTCTCGTGGACGGCGGAACCACGCCCGCTACGGTAACCGCGGTGGTCAACACCACCATCTTCTCACTGGGCGCCGTGCGCTTTCGACAACTCCTCAACGAAAACACCAAGGTCAACGACGCCCTCCTCAAGATGCTCTGTTCACGTTGCCGCGACGCCTGGTCGCAAATCGAGGTACTGACCTTCCACAATGCCGACTCGCGCATCAGGACGGCCCTTTATCAGCTCTGCCAGAAGAAGGGCGAAGCGACCGCCAACGGCAAGACCCGCATCAGCCTGCAGTTGACCCACAAGGAACTGGCCGATATTACCGGCATCTCCCGCGAAACCGCCACCCGGGTGCTCAGCCACCTGCAGAACGAAAAGCTGCTGAGCGTGGAATCCCGTCACTTCCTCATCGCCGACCCCGATGAACTGGTTGACGCCCTCTTGCTGGCCTAGACCGTCGATTCCCAAATAACATGGCAGTCGGCCGCCGCAGCCGTCCTTCGACGCCCTTTATGCTCATGTTGTTTCAAAATCGCTGGCCTAGCATCGCCGATTAACAAGAAATCTTGGCCTTCGTCATAGTTTGCGGCGATCCCGATTCGATCCCGAATCATGAGATGCGTTTGATAGAATTGGGGGTTGGTGCCCCCCGGCTATTTGCCCAAGTTGGAAAAGAGGAAGGCCGTGAAAGGTCGTTTGCCGACAACCCGATTCCTGAAATGCCTGGGCTTGTTCTTTTTTTCCTTCACCCAGACGGCTTGGCTGTGGGGCAGCGGACTGGATCCCGCCAAGCACCTGACTCAGTACAGTTGGGACGTCTGGCACAGCGAGGACGGGCTGCCTCAAGACAGCGTCCGAACCATTCTTCAGAGTTCCGACGGCTACCTTTGGCTGGGCACCCACGAGGGGTTGGCGCGCTTCGACGGAGCCTCCTTTTCGGTCTTCAACCAGGGCAACAGCAATCTCCCTTCCAACTCCATCTCCTCGCTGTGCGAGACGCCCGACTCCACGCTCTGGATCGGCACCTCGGGAGGGCTGGTGAGGCGGCAAGGGCGGGAGATGGTCCCGCTCAGCACTGAAGACGGACTCTCCAGCAACGTGGTGGAACACGTTTTCTGCTCTCTCTCGGGCGACGTCTGGGCGGCCACCAGCGGGGGCGGCGTCAGCCTCTATCGGGATGGCCGATTTCAATCCTTCGACCGCCAACAGGGACTGGGCGGCGACAACGTTCTGTGGATCGCCGAAGACCCGTCCGGCACCATCTGGGCCGCGACTCAGGGAGGCTACCTCAACGCCCTGCGCGAGGGCATGGTACGCATCTACGGTCCCGACGAGGGACTGCCCCAGGCCACCGTCCGGACGGTGTTGGTGGTGGCCGACGGATCGCTTTGGATCGGCACTCAGGACGGGCTCTTCCGCCGCCGTTCGGGGGGCATCGAAGAGATCGCCCTGCCTGAGCAACTGGAGCAGGAACGCATCAACGTCCTCTATCAAGACAAGCGAGGCGCCGTATGGATCGGGACCAGCGGAGGCCTGGCCCGCTATTTCGAGGGAAGATTCGAAGTCTTCACCACTGAGCAGGGGCTCTCGAGCAATGCCGTGCGGGCCATCTTCGAAGACCGCGAAGGCAGCCTGTGGCTGGGCACTCACGACGGGCTCTTCCGCTTCAAGGACGGCTCGGTCACCACCTTCAGCCGCAAGGAGGGGCTCCCCGACGACCTCGTCTGGGGCATGCAGACGACTCGCGACGGAGGCCTCTGGGTGGCCACCGACCGGGGAGGCGTGGCTCTGCTCAAGGACAGTCAAGTGGTGCAGGTTTTCGACCGCCGCCACGGACTGGGAAGCGATTCGATTTGGACGCTGCTGGTCGACCGTCAAGACCGCCTGTGGGTGGGGACCGCCCAAAGCGGGGTCTACCGCTTGAGCGGGGGGCGTTTTCGGCGAATCTTGGACGGAGAAGGTCAGGGACAGATCCTGACGTTGCTGGAAGATCGCCGCGACGGCAGCATCTGGGCGGGAACCAGCAACGGCCTCCTGAGGCTGGAAGGAGAAAGGATCGCGGCCTCGCTGACCATCGACGACGGATTGCCCAGCAACGAGATCTGGACCCTTCACCAGGATTCCCGCGACCAGATTTGGATCGGCACCCGTGGCGGCGGGTTAGCGCGTTATGACGCCAAGGGCGCGATCAGAATCTACACCGAAGAGGACGGCCTGCGTTCCAACAGCATCTTCGCCATCCACGAGGAAAGGGACGGGACGCTCTGGATTGCCACTGACGGCGGCGGACTCAGCCGCCTGCGCCAGGGCCGCTTCGACAACGTCGGCAGCAAGGAGGGGCTGTTCGGCAACGTCATCTTTTCACTGCTCGACGACGACCGCGGACGTTACTGGATGAGCACTCCGCGCGGCATTTTCTCGGTCGACAGGCAGCGGCTGCACCAGGTCGCTTCGGGTCAAGATCTCGATCTCTCTTTCGAGCGCTACGATAAGACCCATGGGATGAAGGCCTACCACTACATCGGTACCGATCCCTCGGCCTGCAAGACCCGTGACGGCCGCCTTTGGTTCGCCACCCAGAAAGGCGTCTCGGTCATCGACCCCGACGTCCGCCATCACAACAAGCTGCCGCCGCCGGTGGTCATCGAGAGGCTGCTGGTCAACGGAGAGGAACGGACCCTGGGTCCCGACCTTGTGCTGCCGCCCGGTTCAAGCAACATCGAGATCGAATACACGGCCCTCAGCTTCCTCAGCCCGTCCCGGGTCCGTTTCCGTTACAAGATGAGCGGATTGCACCAGTCCTGGACGGAAACTTCCGAGCGGCGTACCCGCTTCGACCGCCTTCCCCCCGGCCGCTACAACTTTCAATTGGTGGCCTGCAACAACGACGGCGTGTGGACTTCGCTGCCTGTTTCCCTCAGCTTCGGACTGCAGCCCCATTTCTATCAGACCCGCATCTTCCTGACTCTTGCGGCCTTGCTCATCGGACTGGCGGCTTGGGCGGGAATCCGCCTGCGGGTGCGCGGATTGCGGCGGCGCAACCGGATACTGAGCCAGGAAATCCATGAGCGCAAGCGGGCCGAAAAGGCTCTCAGGCGCAGCGAAGAACGCTTCCGCAGCTATTTCGAAATGCCCTTGATCGGCTTCGCCATCACCTCCCCCGAGCGGCGTTTCATCGAAGTCAATGAACGGCTTTGCCAGATCCTCGGCTACTCGCGGCGGGAACTGCAAGACTTGTCCTGGCCCGCACTGATCCACCCCGACGACCGTGACATGGCTCTGATGGCCTACAACAAGCTGCAGGAGGGAGAACTGGACAGCCTCTCCACCGAGCGCCGCTACTTGAACAAAGAGGGCAAGACCATCCACGTCAAGCTCTCCACCGCCTGCGTGCGGCGCGAGGACGGAAGCCTCGACCACTTCGTCGACATCGTCCAGGACCTGACCGAGAGCAAACGGCTCGAGCAGCAGTTGCGCGACTCGCGCAAGATGGAGGCCATCGGGCGATTGGCCGGCGGCGTGGCCCACGACTTCAACAACATCCTCACCGTCATCTCGGGCTACGGACAATTGCTGCGCAGCGCCATCAACGGAGACAAGCGGTTGCGCAATCAGGTCGATTCCATCCTCGACGCCTCTCAGAAGGCCGAGAACCTGACCCGCCAATTGCTGGCCTTTTCGCGGCGCCAGGTCTTGGATCCGCGCATCCTCGACCTCAATAAGACCATCCGGGAAATGAAGAACCTGCTCAAACCCTTGATCGGCGAGGACATCCGCCTCACCACAAGGCTTTGCAAAGATCTGGAACCGGTCAAAGTCGATGCGGGACAGATACAGCAGGTGCTCATGAACCTGGCCGTCAACGCCCGCGACGCCATGCCCGACGGAGGCACCTTTCATATCGAAACCGGCAACGTGACGCTGCGCGAAGGCGAAGCCAGCAAGGTCGTGCAGGTCCCGGCCGGCGATTATGTGCTGGTGACGGTCCGCGACTCGGGTTGCGGAATGGACTCCCAGACTCAGGAAAGGGCCTTCGAACCCTTTTACACCACCAAAGGCAAGGGCAAAGGCACCGGCTTGGGGCTGGCCACGGTCTACGGCATCGTCAAGCAGAGCGAAGGCTACATCTTCCTGGACAGCGCGCTGGAAAAGGGCACCACCTTCCGCCTCTATTTTCCGCCCGTCAAAGGGGCCAAGCCGGCGGCACGCTCCTCCAAAGCCAAGCCCCCCAAGGCGGAGGGACGGGAAACCATCCTGGTGGTTGAAGACGACGACGGCATCCGCCAACTGATCGCGGCCATCCTGTCAAAGAAGGGCTATCAATGCCTGGAAGCCTCCAACGGCACCGCCGCCCTGGAAAAAGTGGAAGGCCACCGGGGCCATATCGACCTGCTGCTTACCGACGTCGTCATGCCGGGAATCAACGGCAAGGAACTGGCTCGCCGCCTGTCCTCCTCCTTGCGCGGCCTCAAAGTCGTCTTCATGAGCGGCTACACCGAGGATGCCATCGACCGCCACGGAGTGCTGGAACCGGGCACTCACTTCCTGCAGAAGCCTTTTACTCCCGCTTCGCTGGTCAGCCTGATCAGGGAAATCCTGGACGGCACCGCCAGGCCTCCGCGCCAGAGCCGGTCAGACGACAGCCAGTCGGAAGAAGTGAGCGAAGATTCGGGCTCCAACTGAGCCGCTGCAGTGCGTCAGAAGCTTTGAGCCGCCCTGTCGCGTTATTCCACGCTTTCAGCGTTCAGAGCCTTGCCGTCTGAAACCCAGGGTGGCGCCGCCGTCTCGCTGGCGCTCGCCGGGGCTGACCCTGCTGGCGAATCTGTCCCTGTCAGGGACAAGAAAACGGAGGGCCCTGGCTCAGAACTTATAACCGGCAGCACTAGGGCCACTAGGTGGCCAGCAAGTTCACACACGGGTCAACCATCAGCGACGGCGGTGAAGGCTCATTTGCTCTCGGCGGTATGAGGCAGCTCGCTAGTGCTGGTAAAAGACCAAGGTCTTGCTGGGGATGGAGCCGTCGTCGATCTCGTCTCCAGAGAGTATTCGCCCGTCGGGGAAACGATAGAAGGTGGAGGGATAATTCCACTTCATTCCGGCGATCTTGACCGGGGGACGGCTGCTGCGTACATGTCCTCCGTAGACATATCCGGTGAGGATGCGCGTCCCTGCCGGCAAGTCCTGCAACAACTGCTGGGTCGAGGTGCGGGCCGCCATCTCCCTTCCCGTCCGCACCATTCCGTTGGGCAAGAAGTAGATGGTGGTCTCGGAGCGGGCCAGTTGACCCGCCACTTCCGAGGCGGAGATCGATTCCTCCTCCACTTCAAGGAATCCCTCGAACTCGCCCTGAGGCTCCTCCCTCTCATCCACCAGCACCTGGGTGCCCACGGGAATGCGTCCCCAGTTCTCGATCTGGTTGCCGGCCAGGCGCCGACCGTCGGGAAAAACGTAGACGGTATCGGCGGAGGCGTAATGTTCGCGGGCGATATGCCAAGCCGTCCATCCGGGCGTGATGACGTTGGGATGGCTGGGCGGTGCCTCGGCCCGGCGAGACTCGGCGGGGGCAGGCGCAAACAAGAAACGATAAAGTTCGGGATCGGCCACCGCCAAACGGCCCTCTTCCACGTCAAGGTCTTTGAGTGGCTTTTCCTCTAAGCCCAGTTTGGCTCTCACTTGGTGACGGGCGAAAACCATGGCGCAACGCTTGCGTCCGCGGTGGTTGTAGGGATGGAAGCGGTTGGGCCGCCCGTAAGCGACCATGGAATGAGTCAACACGTTGCGGTCGGGGATGCGGTAGTAGCTCTGCAGTTGGCGCACCAGCTCGCGCAGGGCCTTGTACTGGGCCTCGTTGATCTCACGGTCGTGGTATCCCACAACCTCGATTCCGATGGAGTGGTTGTCGAGGGTACTGCGCCCCTCCCACATGCTGCGTCCGGCGTGCTTGGCGATCTTGCTCTTTTCGATCACCCGGTAGACTCTGCCCTTGAGGGTGACGAAATAATGAGCCTCGCCGCGGCTACGGATCTTGCGCAAAGACCCCCTCTCGCCGCCCTCAGTCGTGTGCAGGACGATGTAGCGCGTGTCGGGGCGGCGCGGGCGCCGTTGGTTGCGGGGACTATAGCGATTGCTGATTTCGAGCGAACCGGCAGCCAGCACCAGCGGCGCCCATTCGCTCAGGCAGAGCAGACAAAGACTCGCCAGGACGGTCAAGACCCGCCTGCTCAAGATTGAATTCGACCATCGCCGGCCAAGAAAGCGTCCTCTCTCCATGCCACATCCTGCACAGAGGACCGGCGGTCAAGTTGCCCACCGAACAGCCTACCACAGGGCGTCAAGCCCATCGTCACAAAAATCTCGGGGCTGGCGGGCGGCTCCGGCCCTGGGGCCGTTTTTCCCAGCGGCGGCCTTCGAGATAAGCTAGTAGCATGATCGAATACCGCACGCTCAATCCCGCCACGGGTCAGCTCGTCCGCCGCTATGAAACCGCCGGGGAAGAAGCCGTCGAACAGGCTTTGCGCGACTCCTGGCAGGCCTTTCAAGAATACAAGAACTGGTCTTTCGAGCAGCGCGCAGAGAGGCTGACGGCGGCGGCCGGGTTGCTGCAGGAAAGAGCCTCCTCGCTGGGCGCTCTGATGGCCGAAGAGATGGGAAAGCCCTTGGCTGAAGGGCGAGCCGAGGCGGAGAAATGCGCCTGGGTCTGCCGTTACTTCGCCCAACACGGCCCCTCTTATCTGACCCCCGAGGAACGCCACTCCGACGCAGCCCGCTCACTGGTCCGCTACGATCCGCTGGGCCCCGTGCTGGCCATCATGCCCTGGAACTTCCCTTTTTGGCAGCTCTTCCGCTTCGGGGCGCCCGCCCTCATGGCCGGCAACACCATATTGCTCAAGCACGCCCCCAACACCCCCGCGTGCGCGCTGGCCATTGAAGAACTCTTGGGACAGGCGGGCTTTCCGCCCGGGGTCGTTCAGAACCTCTTTCTCAGCAACCGCCAGGCCGCCGACGTGATCGCCGACGGGCGCGTCAGGGGCGTCACCTTGACCGGGTCGACTGGGGCCGGACGCCAGGTGGCCGAGAGGGCGGGTTCTTCCCTCAAGCCGCTGGTGCTGGAGCTGGGAGGCAGCGATCCCTTCATCGTCTTCCAAGACGCCGACTTGCAACAGGCTGTGGAAGTCGGGGCGGCGGCCCGCTGCCAGAACAACGGGCAGAGCTGCATCGCCGCCAAGCGCTTTCTGGTGCAGGAGTCGGTGGCTGAGCGCTTCTGCGAGGGACTGTGCGAGGCCATGCGGTCCCGCCAGATGGGGGATCCCCTGGACGAGTCCACCGCCATCGGCCCCCTGGCCCGCCAGGACCTGCGCGAGAAGCTCCACCAACAGGTCGAGGACACCCTCCAAGCCGGCGCCAAACTGCTGTGCGGAGGGAAGGTGATCCGCGGCAAGGGGTTCTTCTACCCGCCCACCGTCCTCAGTCAGGTCCCGGCGGGTTCGCCCGCGGCCCGTCAGGAATTGTTCGGCCCGGTGGCCGCGCTGCGCACCTTCAAAAGCGAAGACGACGCTGTGTCGATGGCTAACGAAACCGCCTACGGATTGGGCGCCAGCCTGTGGACCTCGTCGCTGGAGAGGGCCGAGCGCCTCATCCCCCTCATCGAGGCCGGGGCGGTCTTCGTCAACAGCATGGTCAAGTCTGATCCGCGGTTGCCATTCGGTGGCGTGAAGGATTCCGGATTCGGCCGCGAACTCTCCCGCGAAGGCATCCGAGCCTTTGTCAACGCCAAGACCGTTTGGATCGACTGAGGGGCGAGGAAAATGAAGTCATGAGAGCGCCCAAAACGGTCAACTCGAAGGTTGCGCAAGTGGCTTCGAATCAACAACTTCGCGCCTTTTCCACCGTTTGTGGAAAAACCCGTGGAAAACCTGTGGCCGGACTCTCGGCAGAGGGCTTTCTGCGTCGGTCCCAGGGCCTTGGCCGAATGTGCAGCGAAGATGTGCAGAGTATTAAGGGACTTGTGGGCAGGGCTCGACCGACTACACTAAGGCATCGATCGTCCCAAGCGGTCGAGTCGCTTTCTGGGTTTGGAGCAACAGGCGAAAAACATTGGCTCGCTTCGCCTCAAGGGGCGCAGCGGGAAGGAGCTATCGCCCACCGAGCCGGACGCCACCCGGCAGGGAGCACCCGGCTCGGGGTAGGCGGCGAGATCGTTTGGGACGTTCAGTTTTCATGAACCTCCTTTCCTGGGCCCTTTTCATCCTCTGCTGGCTCTCGCTCTTTGAGGCGCTTCACTCCCTGCGGGGCGGTTTTTCCTTTCGCCGCTTCCTGCGCAGCCAGGCGTCAGCGCCCGCGCCGTCCGATCCTGCGCCTGCATCGCTGATCGTCCCCTGCCGCGGACTCGACCCGGGATTCCGCCGCAATCTTGCAGCCTTCTTCCGTCAGGACCATCCCGATTACCAATTGCTGCTGGTGACCGACAGCCGACGGGACGCCAGCGTCGCCGTGTTGCGCGAACTGATGGCCGAACACCCCCATCTCCCCTGCCGCCTGGTGATCTCGGGAACCGCACGCGGACGCTCCCAGAAGGTTCATAACCTGCTGGCGGCTCTTCAATACCTGCGTCCCGGCGACCAGGTCCTGGCCTTCGGCGACTCCGATATCCGGCCGGCTGCGGACTGGCTGCGGCGTCTGCTGGGACCCCTCGAGGAGGACTTCTGCGCCGCCTCCACCGGTTTCCGCTGGTATGTGCCGCAAGAAGGCGGAGCCGCCTCGCTCCTGCGCTCGGTTTGGAACGCCGGCAGCCTCTCCCTGCTGACGGAAAGGAATGCTCCCTTCGCCTGGGGCGGGGCCATGGCCGTCACCCGCAGTCAGTTCCATAAGCTGGACGTTGAGCGCCGTTGGCAGCGGGCGCTCAGCGACGACTACGCTCTCTCCGAGGCTGTGCGCGCCTGCTCCTCCCGCAGCGGACGGGGAATCTGCTTTCAGCCGCACTGCATCAGCCTCTCGCTGGAAGACTGCACCTGGAGCGAACTGCTGGAGTTCATCTACCGCCAGATGGTCATTACCCGCGTCTACCATCCCTTGCTCTGGAAACTGGCCCTGCTGGGACAGAGCATCAATGTCCTCAGCCTGTGGGGCAGCGCCGTGATGTTGATTGGAATGGCTGCGGCAGGGAGCGCCTTCCCCGCTTTCACGCCCCTCTGGCTATCCCTGCTGGGCGCCATCTACGGCCTGGGCGTGGGCAAGGCCTGGCTGCGTCTGCTGGGCCTGGAATCGCTCCTGCCGTCTCACGCCGTCCGCCGCCGCTGGGCCTACTTGCTGCTGGGCCCCCTGGCCGCTTTGCTCACCCTGCAAGGGCTGCTGCGCTCGGCCTTCAGCCGCGACATCACCTGGAGAGGCATACGCTACCGCCTCCATTCCCCTGAAGAGACTGAAGTGCTCAGTTGATCTTCTCGACCACCATGACCACTTCGCGGACGCCTTCCCTTTGCCGGTAATAGACGTGCACGTAAGCTCCCGGGCCGAAGTCGCCGCCCTTGATGGAGCTTTCCAGCATTTTGAACTCCATGCTCTGGCCGCTCCTGGGTTCGATCACCAACTGCTCGCGGTCGATTTCCTTGACGGTGCCGTAGATGTCGTACTTTTTCTCTTCCGGGGTCTTGTCCTTGCCCCAGAACTTGAGAAAGCAGGCCGGCTGAAGCGTCAGCAAAAACACCAGCGTAACGAGGAGGCTGCGGGTCTTCATAAGCTGCCTATTCTACTGGCCGAGGCTGCTCGGCGCAATTAAGTGGTTCTCGGCGCCGGGGCGCATCATCGTTTCGCCTTTTCCGAGGCTCGTGAGACCTTTCTGCAGGAACCTGCTTGTCCCGTCCGCGTTGACGCCTCGACGCTGACCCTCCAGACGGTAGTTCTCTCCGGCAGCGGAAACTCCAGGCGGGCGCGTCCTTGGTCATCGGTGATCAACTGATGGCTCCAAAAGAGCGTCTCGGGCAAATTCCCTTGCGAAGGGGGAGGGTTCGACCGAGGCTGGCCGGCGGTGGACCGGTTTCCCGGCCCCTGCGCGGTCCACTCCCTGGCGTTTGCGGCCGACGTCGTCAGTATTTCTGAAGGCAGACCCAGTTGAAGTTCGATGTTCAGATCCACGCTGGCCGCATCACCCACTGCGACATCGGTAATCAGGGTTGTGCGGAAACCGGTCAATTGCCCTTTGATGGAGTAGACTCCGGCCGCCAGGCGGAAAGTGTACCGCCCTTCATCGTTGGTGAGCGTAGAGGCCTCCACACCGCCCCTGCCGACCGCCACCACCTCTGCACCCGGTACGACGGCGCCGCTCGGGTCAAGGACAGTTCCTTGCAGCAGATAACGGTCGAAGAGATATTCTCCCGGTAGGCTCTGCGCCCTCTTCTCGATTTGGGCGATGGAGCCCTCAGGGGGCAACTGCAGCCGGGCCGCCAGACGCACCAGAGCGATATCGTCAACCGTGTCCGCTTTGCCGTCGTTTCCGGCGCTCAGCACACGGATGAGAGCCAAGGCCGTCTCGCCACGGTTGGGTGTAGAGCCGCCTCGGCGGCCATGTTCGAAAGCGCCAAAGGCGCGCAGGTCCCATCGGGCATGGAGGCGGCGTCCCCAGGGATCACGCAGGCTGCTGCGGCTGAGATCCTTGCTTCCGAGAATGCGCCAGAGGACCTCAGCCCTGAGAGGGATCTCTCCGCTGACCTGATGGGCTTCCTTGAGCGCCTCCACCATGCGGGGACGCCAGGAGGCGGAGAAGTCTTGCAGCGGAGTGCTCCAGAGAGCAAAGTCGTCGCTGAACACGCCGGCCTGGCGCTCGCCGTCCCGACCCGGGCTGATCAGAGCGATCTCCATTCCCCGGGCGTTGAGACGGGTTTCAAGATCGAGCCTGTGGCCGTATTGGTCTCGAAGGCGCTCCGCCTCGATCCCCTCCTCTCGCAGTGCCCGACGGAAGGCGATTTCGTCGGGGATCGGTTGGCCGGACTCCCCCCGATATTGGTCGGCCACGTCCTGCAGGCGGGTTGCCAGGGGGCGAGCGTAATCCCACTCGGCGTGAGCCACAGCCAATCGGCGGACATGGGTGATGTCATCGTATCGGTCCCGGAGAGGTTCCTTCGTGCTGACAAGCACCCACTGCTTACCTCCCGAACCGCCCAGGGCAAAATGAAGACTCTCTCCGCAGGGGTCCCTCCAAGTCCGCAGGTCCACCCCCTGGCGGGCCAACGTCCTCATTACCCCCCGGATGTCCGTCAGGGGCAGCAGATTCTCCTCGAGATGCTGAATCATCAGCTCTTCGATGCGGTCCCTGCGGGAGCCCAGATAGTCCCAACGATGGGAACCGGCCTCAAAGTCGTCGGAGTTGCCGCGGATGCGGTCGGGACCCGAGGAATGCAAGGTTACCATGACCTGATCCCAAACACCGGCGCACTCTGCGTAGAAGGGCTGATTCCAGGGATCGCGTAAATCGGCGTCGCTCTTCGAGATAGCCAGCCAATCGCGGAATCCGGCTTGCTCCCCCTCGGGCGCCTGCAGAACCGCATTCGCGCCGGCAGCCTCGGCAACGGCACTGATTGCCCGGCGCATCTGATCGGCAAAGACAGTCTGAGGAGGCTCCGGGGGCGGACTGAAACTCTCTTGGCGATAATGCCGGCCGTAGCAGGTATAGCTGGCCAGCCACGCCTCGGCCGCCAAGTCCAGTTCGGAAGGTATCTTGTCGCCCGGGCCGAGGCTTCGCAAGGGCTCGGTTAAGTCCCAAGGCTCCGAGTCGACTTCATTCCCGCCAGGACCCTCGCCTCTTGTCTCGTCGACCACGCTCACGGTCAGGGCGGCTTGGCGTCCGTTTCCAAGCGCGTCCAGGACCTGCAGATTCAGGCCGGCCTGTCCATCTTCCCAGGTGGCGGGATCATCGGCAACGATATCGACGCGCAGAGCCTGTCCGGGCAGATACCAAACCCGCGCGGTCGACTGGTCCCCGGTGAGCGGATCGAAGGCGTTCATGGCCACGATGCCTGCCAGTTCCGGACGATAAGGGATACGGACCTCGGCTCTCCCCAGAGGGCGTTCGACCTCATGTGAGCTCAACACTCGATCCTCAGCAATGACATCGATCACCAGGGGAACGGCCGCGGGCTCGGCCTCAATGCTCGCGGCAAGGTCTTGGCCCGGACGGAAAAGGGATCGGGGCACTCGCAACCTGACGCTTCCCTCCTCCTCCACGCAGGCCGTAACTTCGCAGGCTTCCCCGCTTGGGTAGATGTCGGCCTCGTCCTCGACCCCTATCATTCCTTGTCCGCATTCCGCCTTTAGAGAAACCTGGCTGACGCTGTCAGGAGCCGCGGGGCTTGGGCTCTTGCCGTATCCATGGCGGTTCGTCCGGGCCTCGACCGTCTCCCCGCTTCTCAGGTCCCGGATCAGGACCTTGCAGGCGACGGGCTTGCCGACGGCGGTGTGGGTCGAGAAGTAGATCGCACCATCTCTAGGCGCATTGGAGAGGAGGCGGGGCTGGATGGGATAGCGGGCGATTCGAATCTTGAAACGCTTCTCTGCTCTCCCTCCGCCGCGGGCACCGCTAACGGTTGCCGCCAATTCGACATCTCGGTAGGTACCGACCTCGAGTCCCGACAGATCGAGAGCCACTTGAGCCGTCCCGTCGGGTTTTAGATCGGCCTCGACAGCCATCCTGGGCAGGTCACTGCGGGTGACCCAGGACAAGCTTTCGATTCTGACAAGTCCGCTTCGCAACGGACGCCCTGAAGGGGAAACGGCTTGGACGCTCACTACGGGGGTCTGTCCCGGCTGGTAGAAGGGACGGTCGGTTTCGATGTCGACCAGAAATGAGGGTGCTTGATGGGATTGAACCTGGAATCGGTAGTCCCCGGGAGGACAGCTCAGGGTCTTGTCCGTGCATTCGACCTTCACCCAGTAGAAGCCGGCAGGAGCCTCTGGCGGCAATTGGAACTGAGCAGCCGCGATCCCCCAGGCCGAGGTCTGAGACTCGGACCGGTGGATCTCAGCGCCTCCAGGGTTTGTGGCCGTGAGGCGGACAGTGCGGCCCGCCACATCCTTCCCGGACGGGTCAAGCAGGTGTAGGGACGCCCTCACCGTTTGGCCCGGTCGGAAAAGCTGCTTCTCCAGGACCAGGCCCAGGAACGCGCTCCCGCCGGCGTGATACAGGTGTCCCTTGACTCTGCGTTCGAAACCTCTGTAGCTTCCCGTCAACTCGAACCCGCGAGTACCTCCTTCGGGCATGCTCACTTGGAGGACGGCAACGCCCCCGGGACCGGTGCGGGACGTCATGGTCTTGGCCGGACCCGGCGAGGTGAGGCGTAGGGTCAGATCGACGCCCGCCACGGGATGCTTGAGGAAGGGATGGTATGCCGAGACCTGAAGGCGGCACCCTTCACCCGCGGCCTCGGGAAGGTAGTGGGAGCGGAGCTGGAAATAAGCCGGCACCAGGTGATGCAGGCTCAGATAGTCTTCATCAAGGGCCTGGCCCGAAACAGGATCGGTGAGCTGGTAGCGGAGGCGGTAGGTGTGAAGTTTCTCCAGCTCCAGTAAGGATCGGGCGGCGTCAGCTCTCATGCGGATGGGCCGGCCCGGCTCTGCCGCCGTCGAGCCATGAAAAAGCGTGGCTCCGTTGCTCTCCAGCAGCCAGGCTTGAAAACGTAAAGGATCGCCTTGAGGGGCTGGGCCTCTCAACTCAGCTTGGATCACCAGGCCCTCGGAAAGTTCGCCCACGTCTACTCTCAGGCTGTCCACGTCGACCTGGAGAGGGGCCGGCGTCTTCCACCAGGCGAAGCCGGCCGTGCAAAAAAGCATCCCCAGTAATGGCACGAGCCTTTTCACGCAGACCTCCTTTTCTAGCGCACCGTGAAGGCCGTGGGCGCCAGGGTGACGGCCGCTTGGGGGTTGTAGTAGTCGTAAAGGCGCGAAGCGGCGCTGCGGGCTTGCATGCGCAGGCGGGGACGGAAGCGGATGCTGAAGCTGCGCTCTTCATCGCCCCGGGGCCACAGGTAACAGACCACTCTGTCGGGATGCACTTCGTAGCGGTACAGCCCCTGATCTTCCAGCCACTGACGGTCCACCTCGGAACCCGGGGGCAGTCCGATTTCGGCCAGGAGCATGCCTCGCCGCAGCGCTTTGCCGCGATCCAGCCGCGAGACGCGCACCCGGGCTTCGGTCTGCCCACCGAGCAGCAGTCCCGTGTCTTGATAGGCCACTTCAAAACGCAGGCTCTCGTTCGATTGCCAGATCTGCTCCGCATCGGGCGCCCAGGGCTGATAGCCGGAAGCCGCCACCCGCAAAAGCAGTTCATGGCGGACGGCGGACGGCAAATCCACCTTGACCTGGTTGGCGCCGGCCGTGAGATGGCTGGAAAGATCGATGCGCAGCGGCCCGCTCACTTCCTCCGGCGACGGCCAGCGGACGGGAGGCAGAGAGATGCCGTTGACCTTCACCCGCAGCGAGTCGGCGGACGGTTGCGGGCCCGCACCCCCGCCCGACTGCGGAAGTCCCTCCGCGCCCAGCGCCCGCAGAGCTTCCAGCGTGGACTTGGTGGACCACCAGGAACCCAGATAGTCCTTGTTGCGCAGCAGAAAGAGCCGTCCCTGCTGAGCCTCCGCCGAGAACTCCTGGCCAGCGGCTTGCAAGGCCTGTACAGCCACCGCCGACAGCTCCAGCGAACCCGTGCGGCCCCAGCCATAGAAGGGCGACACGCCGTAGAGGTTCCACCACATCATCCCGTTCTCGACCTCGGCCGAGGCCAGCAGCTTGCGGGCCAGCACAGGAAGGCGGGAGTCGTTGGAGTCGAGCGAGTGCAGGGCAAGCATCAGATGGGCGGTGACGTAGGGGTCGGGAGCCTGCTCTTCGTCCAACCGCTTCTGCAGCCGTCCCACGGCCATTTCCACCGGACGGCGCAAGGCCCGAGCCGACTCATGATCGGGTCGGGACGCCGTCAGGGCGGCCCATTCGCGGGCCACCAGAGCGCTGACCCGCTCTTCCCTCAACGAATCCCGCTCCTCCACCATCCAGCCGATGCCCTTGGTCAGCTTCTCGTCGGGAACCGTCGTCCACCGGGAAGCTTCCGCCAGGAAGCGCAGAATGGAGGCCGTCAAGCTGACGTCGGCTTCGGCAGAACGGTGGAAATAGCGGAAACCTCCCTCGTCGCCCTGCAAACGCAACAGCCGGCGCGCTCCGTCCTCGACGAAGACCTGAGCCCGCTGGCGCAAGTGCGGCTGAGCGGAACGGTCCTCCAGTCGGCGCAGGATCATGAGGTTGATCCAGGACACCGAAACCACCTGTTCGGCGCATCCCCAAGGCTGACGCAAGAGCGCCTCGCGGCTGTCCAGGAGGTGTTCGAGAATGCCAGGGTAAACCACCAGCCATCCTTCAGCCGAACCTTCCATCAAATCTTCCGGCAAGTCTACGGAAAGCGTTCCGGAATCTCGAGCCAGCAGGCTCTCCGTGGCCTCCATCCGGCGTCCCAGGGGACGCACCTCAAGAGTCTTCTCCACGGCATCGGCCACCTCTCCAGAGAGGGCCGACAGCTTGAGAACCGCCTCATGGGAGACGTGACTTGCAGTTACGCCGAAGGGCAGCGACTCGCTCTGCTGGGCGTCCACCGAAAGGTTGTGCCGGGGATGGTCGACGGCAAGAGAAGCCGAGGTGTCGAGCCGGACTTCGAGGTCGGCCCGTTGGTCGCGATAGTTGCGCAGCAGCGCCGGCAGCTCGATGCGGTCACCCTGGGTGAGCAAGGCGGGCGGGTCGAGTTCGGCGAAGAAGGGCTGGAAAGTGCGGAACCCGCCCACCGTCGAAACCAGGTCGCCCATCAGGGTCGAGGCCAGCGCGCTCACCCGCCAGGTCGTGATGCTGTCAGCTAGCGGAAACTCCACGCGGGCCCGTCCTTGCTCATCGGTAATGAGTTCGGGATCCCAGTAAAGAGTCTCTGGAAAGTAGCGCCGCACCTTCGGCGTCATCACCTCCGGCTGGGCCTCGGCTGCCACCCGGACCACTTCGACTGCATTGCGCCCATTGCAAGCAATCTCGCAAGAACACAGCATCAGACACTCGTCTACCTCGCCGACCTCCAGGGTGACGTCAAGATCCGTTCCGCCGGCTTCGGTCAAAGTCACCTCAGGGAAACGTGCGGGGCGGAAGCCGGGCAGCGCGACCTTGACATCGTAGAGCCCGCCGGGAAGCCAAAGCGTGTATTGCCCCGTGTCGGATGTGCGGGCCACGGCAGTTATGCCGTTCTTCCCGGTCGCGGTCACCGTAGCGGCCGGGATGACGCTTCCGGTCTGATCCCGGACCGTACCGCGCAAAAGCGCCTGATCCGGCAGATAGGCGCCCTCCAACCGGTCCACCCGGTCCGCGATCTCGTCAAGGGGAACTTCGGAGGGCAATTCGACCCGGGCACTGATCAGGACGGGCACGATGTCGTCGACGCTCCCCGCCTTGCCATCGCTTCCCGGGCTAAAGAGGCGGATCGAGACAAAACCAAGGCCCTGCTGACTGACGGGGTTCTGCGATAGGAAGCGTGAACTCAGGGGCTCGATTTTCCAGTCGACTTCCAGCAGCCGTCCCCATGGGTCGCGGATGCTGTCGGGGTCGATTCCGGCCGATTGAAGGACGCGGAGAACCTGGGAGGTCCCCGCGGGAATGGTTCCGCGCACCCGCTGGTCGTCTTTCAACGCCGCCAGGATGCGGGGCCGCCAGCCGGCCGAGAAGTCTCCCACCGGAGTGCTCCAGACCACAAAGTCATCTCCCGCGCCTCCAAGGCGGTTGCGCTCCCCGTCACTGCCCAGGCTCAGCAGGCGGACCTGCATGACCCCGGTCACGAATTGAGTCTCGATGACGAGTTGGCGGTCATGATAATCGCGCAGGCGGGACTCTTCCAGCCCAGCCTGCTCAAGAGCGCGGCGAAAGGCCATTTCGTCCTCGAACGGCTCTCCATGCTCCTGCCGGTACTGCTCAGCCAAGGCATCGAGACGCAACGCGTAGGGACGAAAGTAGTCCCAACTAGCCACAGCCAGGGCCCTCCAGCGGTCATACCTTTCGATTTTGCCGCCGTATTCTTTGGCTATGGCATAGAGAAACAGCTTCTCTTCTTCCCCTTCCAGCAGATAGTAGATGGGCAGGCCGCAGGGAGACCTCCAGCGGTTAATGTGCAGGCCTTCCCGAGCCAGCAGGCGCTCCAGCATCCTGAGACTGTCGACGGGCCGCAAATGCTCTTCCATATAGCGGTTCACCGACTCCTCGACTCGCTCCATCTGGGGTCCCAGGTATTTCCAGGTGTGGGCCATGACTCCGAAGTCGTCGGACGTTCCGGGCAGGCCGTCGGGGCCCGCCGAAGCGACGTGCATGGTGGATTCTCTGGCGTGACTGCTGCAGGTGATCGAGAAGGGCTGGTGCCAGGGGTCGAGCAGCGACGCCGCCTCGACTTGAGAAAGGGCCAGGAAATCGGCAGGACCGAGGGGCTGCGGCCTGGGCGCCTCCAGCAGGGGGGGATCGGCCTTCAGGGCGGCTCTGAGAGGCTGAAGCTGCTTCTTGAGGAGGTCGGCGAAGATCTCCCCATAGTCGGCATGAGGCGGACTGGCATCGCCGTCGCGCGGGAGACCCCCGAAACCTTCGCTTTTCAGCAACGCTTCCAAAGCCAGTTCAAGGTCGGGAGGGATCTCGTCTGTCGGCGCCAGAGCCTCAATGGGACCAGCCAGATGAACCAGGACCGGATCAGATTGAGCGCCCCAAAACCCGTGTCCCGACAGTCCTTCAGACTGGGCTCTGAGGTGAACCGCTTCGTCGACGATCGACAAGGCCAGAGCCGCCTGACGGCCTTGACCGGCGGCGTCCTTCAATTGCAACGTCACTCCGGCCCCGTCGCCGGGTCGAAAGGCCTCCTGATCGGGCTCGATGCGGAGATCGAAAGCGCGTCCGGGCTTGTACCAGACTTTCTCCCAGGCTTGCTCGCCTTGCAGAGGATCAAAGACCCGCATCTCAACCACGCCGTTAAAGTCGTCCTGGTAGGGGATGCTCACTTCGAAGCTGGGCTGCCGGCGCTCCACCTCCAGCGATCGAAGCACCCGCTCCTTCGACAGGATGTCGACCAGCAGCGGGCCGGGAGCAGGGTTGGTGCGAACCGTCGCCACCAGCGGTTGGCCCCTGAAGTAAAGACGCCGACCGGATTCGATGCTCAGGTCCTCGACGGAGTCCCAGACCTCATAAAGATATTGACCATCGACTCCTCCTTGCAGGTCTCCGGCACAATCAGCCTTCAACGCGACGTCGTCCCTATCGTCAGGGTCCGGACCGAGATGTCCCTTGCCCAACCCGAAGCGGTTGGTTTCGACGCGCGTCAATTGCAGCCCTTCGTCGGTTTCAAAGCTGACTCGGCAAGAAATGGGCTCGCCGTCGGCGGTGGAGGTTGAGACGAAAAAGTGGCCGTCCGCTTCAACGGCCGAAATGACGCGGGGATGGACCGGGTCGCGGCTGAGCCGCAGGTAAACAGGCTGCTGGACTTGGCGTCCCCCCTGCAGGTCGCGGACGGTGGCTATGAACTCGACATCGTAGTAGTACCCGTCGGAGCGCAACTCGGCGAAATCGTCCTCGACATCGAGCAAGATCTCGGCACTCCCCTGTTTGCCCAGAGAGGCCTGATATTCGAGTTCCGGCTCCTCGGTCTTCCATTGCCGCGTCTTGGGATCATAGCGACGTCGGGCGGGCCGGCGGATTTCCACAACGCCCGATTCCAGCGGACGCCCCGACAGGTACTCGGCGGCCACCGCCAGACGGGGCGCCTGCCCCTTCAAATAGTAAGCCCGATCGGTTTCAACCGTGACCCTGAAGGTGGGCAGTTCATATGGCTGAACCCTGAAACTCCGGTCTCCCGAGTAACAATGGAGAGACGCCTCCAGACACTCGGCCTCCAACGAGTAAATCCCTGTAGGCGTCTCTTCGGGAAGGTTGAAATCGGCGGCTACTACGCCCCAGCGTGAAGTCGTGTGCTCGGACCTGTGGACTTCCAAACCCTCGGGGTCCTCGGCCACCAGGCGAATACGGTAGCCTTGCAAGCCGGCCCCGGGCGGAGCCCGCAGCAGCACCCTGGCCCTCACTGACTGTCCCGGTTGGTAGAGCGGCTTGTCAAGGCTCGTCAGCAGCCGGCTGGGAGGCAGTTCGCCCAGGTTTCCCTCGATTTCCCGAACGATGCCCTTGAGGCTGCCCCGCAGATAGAACTCCGGACGGGTATCGGCGGGCAGCTCTCTGTCGAGGGCCACATCGAAGCGGGCCAAGCCGCCCTGGTCTGTGGTGGCCGTCCAGGTTTTCTCGCCACCCGGCCAATGCACCCGCAAGGTCATCTCGACTCCGCTCACCACGTGATCCATGACCGGGTGAAAAGCCTGGGCGTGGATCGGACGGGCAAAACTCCAGTCGGTCACGGGACGCAGGCGGGTCAGGCGCAGGTCGAAGTAGGCGGGGACGAGGTGGTGAAGGCTTCGCCAGCCTCTCCCGACCGTGCTCTGATTGGAGTCGTAGAGGCGGTAGTTCAACCGGTAGGCGTGAAGCTTTCCCACCTCGATGAGCGGACGGGCCGCCGATGCATCAAGACGAACCAGCCGCTGATCGGGCTCTACTTCCACGTTCTCCAGAAAGAGGGTGTTGTTGGACGGTCCCAACAGCGAAACCCAGAGCTGGAGCGGAGCGGGCTCATCCGCCGAGCGGTCCAGTTGCAACTCGATGGTGAGCCCCTCGCCGGGCTCGCCCAGATGGACCCGAAGCGCCTCGGCATCGATTCTCGGCTGAGCTGTCGCCGGCTCCGATCCAAGTACGAACGCAGCTATACAAAAAGGGATTCCCAGAACAGCAATTGGTCTTCGCAAGTGAATCTCCCTGCCTTGATTAGAGGCCCTTGGCAGGGGATGGGTTCATCTCCTGGTGCAGTTCCTCCAAGCCTTTAACCATGCTATCCTTGGCTGGGGCCACCAGGTGGCCAACAAGTTCACACACGTGTCAAGTTCCAGTGACCGCGGTGAAGGCCCAATTCCTCTCGGCGGTATGAGGCTGCTCGCTAGTTTTGGCAGAGGACTCCGACAGCCGGAGGACGAACCGAGGAACGGAAGGGTTCAAGCCGCGGGGCGTTTCACTTCGTAGCTTTGATGCACCCTCAGGCGGCCCGTTGAAGAAGCCGATCATTGCCTATGAACGTAAAGACTCATACCCGAAACCTCAGAGAAACCGATGACCTGAAGAGGCTCATCAATCGTCAAGCCAAGAAGATCCGCAAGTTTCTTCCCACTTTCGCCAGCCAGGACATCGACCTCAACGTCGATATCGAACGCCATTCCAAGAAGAACCAGTTTCACGTCTCGCTGTCCCTGGCGCTTCCCCAGAAGTCGATTCATTGCGAGGACATCGAATACAACCTGGCTGCCGCCGTCAACAAGGCTTTTTCCGAGTTGATCCGGCGCATCAAGCGCTTCAAGAGCAAGCTCAACCGCGAAAAGCACTGGCAGCGCGATCCCAAGTTGAACACCGTCCCCGCCGTCACGCCCCAACCAGGCGCCTACGATGAATATCAAATGAGCCTGGAGAAGATCGAGAACTACCTGCGGCGCGAAATCTACCATCAGGTCGTTCTGCAGAATCTTCCCCCCGGAATCGTGCAGCCTCACGCGCTGGTCGACGAGGTGTACTTGGAAGTGACTGCCAACAACGCCACCCGTCCCGAGAACCTTCCCCCCGAGCAGTACATGTTTCAGATCGCCCGCAGACTGCTGAGCAAAAAGGTCCGTGAGTTGCGCCGCTCCGCCGACCAGCCTCACGTGGAAGAGCCCGGCAACCAGAGCCCCCAGTGGGACGATGAAGACCTCCATTTCTTCCAGCCCGACGAGTCCCTCAGGCTGGAGGACCTGCTCACCGACAAGAAGGCCGCCACGCCCGAGGAGTACCTGGCTGAAGAAGAGACGGAGGCCATACTGCAGAAAGCCATCGCCGCCCTGCCCGGCGACATCCGCGAGGCCTTCGTGCTCTACTCGTTGGAAGAATTCAATTCCCACGAAGTCGCCATGATCATGGGCAAGACCCGCGAAGAAGTGCTGGAAGCCGTCAAAGAGGCCCGCGAGTCTCTTCGCGGAGAGTTGCAGATGAGCCGCACCTGAGGGAACCGCCCCATGAAACTCGCCCAGCGGATGAGCAAGATCTCCACCTCGCCCACCATCGCCGTCATGCAACTGGCCAAGCAATTGCGCAAAGAGGGCGTGGACATCGTCGACTTCGGCCCCGGCGAACCAGACTTCAACACTCCCGCAGAAGTCAAGAAGGCGGCTGAAGAAGCCATTAGGGACAACTTCACGCGATACACGGCGGTGGCCGGAACCGACGAGCTGCGGCAGGGAATCGCCGAGCGCTACAACCGCGATTTCGGGTGCCGTCTCAGCGGCGACAACGTGCTGGTGGCCGCAGGCGCCAAGAACGCCATCTACAGCCTCTGCCTGGCCGTCTTCGGAGGAAACGAAGAGGTTCTCATCCCCTCGCCCTTCTGGGTTACCTTCCCCGAGGTGGTCAAGCTGGCGGAAGCCCAGCCGATCCTCTTCCCGACCCGCGAAGAGAAGGGATTCGTGCTGGACGCTGAAGATCTGGCCCCCCACCTCACCCCGCGCTCGGCGGGACTCATCATCAACTCGCCCAACAACCCCTCAGGTGCCGTTATTCCCGAGGCCCAATTGAGCGGTCTGGTCGACCTCTGCCGGCGGCGCCACGTCTTTTTCGTTTCCGACGAGACCTACGACCGTTTCACCTATGACGATCACCCCTTCGCTTCCCTGGCCTCTCACGTCGATGCCGACGAACACGGATGGGCGGTGTGCGGATCCTTCTCCAAGACCTACTCCATGACCGGTTGGAGGATCGGCTACGTCATCGCCCACAAAGACCTGATCAAGAAAATCGCCTCCCTGCAAAGCCACGAGTGCGGAAATCCTTGCTCCATCTCGCAGAAGGCCGCCGTGGCGGCTCTTTCGCTGCCCGGCGAAGTGGTTCAGCGCATGCTCGACGAATACGCCTCGCGGCGGCGCTTCGTGCTCGACGAACTCAACTCCATGCCGGGAATGAGCTGTCCCAGGCCCTATGGGGCTTTCTACGCTTTTCCCAATGTGCGCCGGTGTCTGAGCAAGCTGGGATGCAGCAACACGGTGGAGTTTTCAAAGGTGCTCATCGACAAAGCTCAGGTGGCCACCGTCCCCGGGTCGGCCTTCGGCATGGAAGGGCACATCCGCATCTCCTACGCCACCTCGATGGAGAATCTGAAGAAGGGCCTGCAAAGGATCCGGGAGTTGGTTTCGGGTTAGCCGGCGGGCGCGTTGTGCCCATCGCCGCAAGGATGCGCCTCCCACCAG
>DATIPQ010000022.1 GCA_035471785.1 Acidobacteriota bacterium | reverse complement strand
GTAGCCGAGTTGCCCGCTCCCCGGCTGCAACACCTGGCCCGGCGCAAGCTGCTGGAAGACCAGTGGACGGGAGAGTGGGAAGCCTGGCTGATGGGACTGGTGAGTCAACGCTTTCCTCAATCGCTGGACAAGCTCAGTCTTCCCCTCCGGCGACGGCTAGAAGGGGCGGTGCAGACTAGCGCATAGGATTGACCTGGGAGAGTAAGCGGGAGGATGCGGTAGAATCTCTGGCGTGTTTAATCCGCAGACGCTTCTGGAATTGGCGCAGCGGCATGAGAAGGGATTGGGGCGGCTGGCTCAGGTGGAAGCGCGCCTCAATCAGCGCTTCATCGAGTTCGAGGAGCCGGTGCGCGCGCTGGTGCTTTCGCTGCTCTCAGGGGAACCGCTACTGCTGGTGGGTCCGCCGGGGACGGCCAAGTCGCGGCTCATCCGGGCGCTGTGCGAATTGCTGGGACTGCTCGATCCCAGGAACCGCACCCAGGCCGGAGAGTATTTCGAGTACCTGTTGACGCCCTTCACCGAGCCGGGAGAGCTGTTCGGCTTTTACGACGTGGGAAAAGCCATGCGCGAGCAGCGTTTGCAACGCGACGAAGAAGGCATGATGCAGCGCGCCCGGGTGGTTTACCTGGACGAGGTGTTCAACGGATCCAGCGCCATTCTCAACTCCATCCTCACCTTCCTCAACGAGCGCATCTTCCACGACCGCGGACGGCGGCGCGAGGTGGCCATGGAAGTGCTCTTCGCTTCCACCAACGAGGTGCCCCAGTCAGCCGAGCTGCAGGCCGTCTTCGACCGCTTCCTGTTGCGCTCCCACGTCCACAACGTGTTGGCGCGTCCCCAGCCCGTCGGACGGCTGCTGGAAGCCGGCTGGGTGGAGACCTACTCTCACCACGAGGAGGCGGGCGCCTTCAGCGGACTGCTGGAGGAGGTCAAGGCCCTCCGCCAGGACATCGCCTCGGCCACCGATGAAGGCCGGCTGCGGCCCCGGCGCGAGCACGGATACTACCGTCACCTGGCCCAGTTCGTTGAGGACGCCCGCGAGTACGGCCTTTCTCAGATATCCAACCGGCGCCTGGTCAAGATGAGTTACATCATGCTGCTGCACCGCATCTACGAAGCGGTGAGCGAAGGGGGGTTGGAGGAGTCGAAGGGACTGAACCTGCGGGCCCGGGAGCTGTCCCTCTTCTACCGCTACTTCCTCGACTTCCCGGACGCTGAACGGGCCAAGACCATGCAGCGCGCCGCCGCCCGCTGGAATCCCGAAGGTTCCTAGCCTAGCTAGAAAGGGAGGTGATGGTGGCTGACCTGAGGGTCAAGTTGATTGCGCCCAGGATGTGGCGGAAGCTGGTGTCCACGGCCGAGGACTCGCTGACCGAAGAAGCGGCCAAACGTTTTCTGGGCTCAGCCCTGTCGGCCATGCACAACCGCCACGTCGGCGCCACGCCCCAACTGATGGCCGAATTGGCCGATTCCTGCCTGCGTCCGGGAGCCGCCGCCAAGGGCCCCTGGGCCGACGTCCAGCAGCGCCTCAAGCTCGAGCTGCAACGCTCCGGCCCGGCGCTCCTTTCGGGCCGCTCAGAGGATTCCCGCCTGCAGACCCGCCGCGGCGCACCCCTCCTGTTCCACGCCGCGCCCTCCTACGTGGTGCTGCGGATCGCCCTGCCGCTGCTGGAAAAGGCCTGCCGCGACATCGGCGTCAGCTACCTCTTCTGCCGCGACGAGACGGTGCGTCCGCCCATCGCGCCTCCCTATTCACGCTACCAAGCCCGTTTGCGGGAGCGGCTTTTCCAACTGGCCGGCGAGGACGACCCGTCCATGGAGATGTTTTGGAAGGAAGCCGCCTGGACGCTGGCCGGACTTTCGGGGCGTCCCGCGCCGCTGCGCACGGCGGCGGCCCAGCTCTCCCAGATCGATCCCGCCGCCCTGGCGCTGCTGCTGCGGCTGACGCCTCGCCTTGCCGAGCCCCAGCCGCCGCCCGAGAGACGTCCCCGTCCGGCGCGGGCCGCCTCGCCTTACCGTCCGGCCCTGCACCGGCGCGAGGGAGGCGTGGAAGGCGTCCACATCACGCGCCGCCAGGAAGAGATCGACAGCATCCTCATCAGCGAGTACGCCAACCCGCCGCTGCTGCTGACCGAGCGGGTGCTCAACACCGGATACCTGGCGCTGCACCGTCCGCCCCACAAGGAGACGCTGCGCGACGTGCTGGTGGCCGCTTTTATGCCCCAGCCCTTGCGCGGAACCCTGGGCGGGGACTTCCTCAAGGCCTGCTGGTTCGAGTGCATGAGCCGCCTGGCCATGCTGCTGTGGCAGGGCGGACTGCGCCGCAGCGAATTCCGCTGGACCGAAGGGGACGCCCGGGGAGGGGCGCGCAGCCACTCCTACCGGCTGCAGGCGCTTCCCGAGTCGATGCCCGAGCAGGCGGCGGACTCGCACCCGCTCTTCCGACACGCCTTCCTGACGGCGCTGGACTGGCTGCCCTCCTTCCTCGATACGCGCGCAGCCATGCGTCCGCTGCGGGGACTGTCGGCGCGCGAGGCGGGAGGACGCGATGCCTCGGCGCTGGGACGCTGGACCTGCGCCGCCTGGCAGCAGCAGCAGATGCGTCCGCTGTGGAAGCGGGGAGGCGGGAGCGCCTCGAAAAGCCCCGGGCCACGTCGGTCCCCGGCCTCCGACTTCGGCGTATTGCACCTGATGATCATGATGCCCGCCCATCTGCTGCCCGAGGACGCGGCCAGCGGCGCCCAAGCCTCCTCTGCCGCAGGGCGCCTCTTCGCTGAACTGGGCCTGCAACGCCGTCCCGGCCAAAGCGCCAGCATCCTCTGGACACCCGGCCGCATCGACGATCTCGACCGATGGCGTCTGCAGGTGCGGGGACATCTCCCTGAGCGCCTCTTTCCCCGTCACGATTCGAATTCTGCTACGTCCCCGGCCCTCAGCCAGGAACGCATCGCCGCCCGCCTCATCGAAGCCTGGCTGAGCCTGCTGCGAAGGGAGGTGTGGCGTGCCTCCTGAAGTCCTGCTGCTGGATGACCTGACACCCTCCGAGGCTCTGGCCTTGCTGGACGAGGCCGACCTGCAAGGAGCCTCTCTCGCCCGACTGCGCATGAGCATGGAAACCTCGGCGGCCTTCGGGGCTTCGGTGACGTTGGCGCTTCCGCTGGAAAAGGCCTCCCGGCCGGACTTGAAAGTCCTGCTGCAGTCCTTTCAGAACCGCCAGCCGCGCGGCCCCCGCCGGGAGGCCGTCCCCCAGGAGGCGCTGCCCATGGAGCAAGCCCTGCCCTGGTTGCTGCTCAACGCCCAGGCCGATCAGCAGGCTGAGGCCCTCGAGGACGAATTCCTGCTGGCCGCCCTCGACCTTGCGCCCGGCGAGGTGGCCGAGCTCTTCGACAGCGCCGCCCTGCATGCCACTTCGGTGCGGGTGGCCGCGGCTGAGTCCGCCGCCGGGACTCACCACCTGTTTCACATGCGCGCCGACCGCCGACGCCGTTCCTCTGTGGCTTCGGCCCTCTCGGGCGAGTCCTTCCAGCAAGCCACGGCCTTGGCCGCCTACCAGGCCGATGGCGAGGGACGCATCTTCCTCCCCCGGTCGGCAGAGGTCGGCCACGCCGAACTGCAGTGTTTCTCCCGACTGCTGCAGAGGCTTCTGCAAGCATCGTCCAGGGAGGGCCAGGGCGACCCTGGCACCCGCCTGAGCCGCACCTCGCCTCTGTGCGCGGCGCTGCTTCCTGCTCCTTCGGCAGCCGACGAGGAGGTGCCCAGCCGCTACCTGGTTCTCGATCTCTCGCGGCTGCGTTTCCGGCCTTCTCTCGACTTGGCCCCGCCCCGCGCCTTCGGGGCCCGCTTCCGCCTGCTGCGCCTGAGCGACAGCGGACCCGCAATACGCCGGCTGGAAGGCCTGCTGCAAGAGCAAGCCCCCGAGTCCGGCTACCGGCTGGAACTCACCGAAACGCCGCTGCGCGAGCCCTCCCAGGTGGAACGGATCCGACTGCGCGAGCGCCAGGCCGAACTGGAATACCGGCTGGCCTTGCTCGACTCCATCTCGGCACCTCAACTGCGGCTGCTGCGCTTCGATCCCGATCAGATCGAGGCGCTGGCCGACGTGCTGCGCGCCTTTCCCCGCAGCGTGCTGCGCTCGGGGGGGCTGCAATACGCCTTCCAGTCCGTGGAAAACGAGCCGCTGGGACGCCACTACCTGCTCATCGACTCCAACCGAACCTCCATGAGCGAACTCGACCCGCTGCTGCTCTGGGAGCGTGCAGGAAAGCCTCCCATGCGCTTTTGGATGGACCCCAACTTCGCCCGCGATTACGCCTCTGAGGAGAGGCTTGAGAATTGGGTCTTCGTCCCTGAAGGAACGGCCCTCTTCCCTCCCCTGCACAGTTGGGAGCGCCAGGGAATGGACGTCTTCCTCCTACGCTTGCTGCGCCGCCTGCTGCCCCGCGACACTTGGGAAAAGACCACCTCGGGCGGCGCCTCAGACCTCCCCCAGCAGCCCCTGTTCCTTTTCGAAGGCCCGTCCGGCCCCGGACAGACTCTGCAGACTGCTGTCCTCGACAGGGCCTCCTTTACCCCCCTGGAAATCCGCCTGGGATGGCTCAACGACAATCTCGCCCTGCAGCGCCAACTGGCCGGACAGGAGAAGCGTCTGGCCCAACTGGCCGAGGACGCCTGGCAATCGCGCCTCTTCAGCCAACTGCGGCAAGAGGCCCGTCAGGCCCGCGAAGACTTCGAGCAGTCGGCCCGCCAAACCCGCCAGCGCGTCACCTCTCTGCTGGACGAACTCAGCGACCAGCTCTCGCGCGAAATCGACTCCACGGTCACCCGCACCCACGCCACCGCACAAGAAGTCCGCCGCCTCAACCTGCGCCTCCAGGCCTTGCTTGAAACTCGCGATGAAATGGAGGAAACCTCCGAGGAGATCGACCGCCTGCAGCGTCAAGTGCTGGCCGAAGCCGCTCAACTCAAGCGCACCCTCGACACTCTGGAAGACTCCACCGTCACCCCCCTCCTGCAACGCGCCGAATCCACCCGCCGCTCCATCCAAGAGCGCCTCCAGGAACAGATCGATTCCCTCAAAAAAACCCGCCGCACCCTCCTCGCCGCCCTTAAGAAGCGCCAATAGAGCAGCTAGAAAGAGTGGAGGAGGCCCTTGAGGAGGTCTCTGAGGACGCAATGCGAGTGGCAGTCCTCCATCATGACTTTGTGCCAATGGAAGTAACCCATTGCTAGCTATGTATCCTCTCAGCCGTCATCAGCTTTTGGGGGAGCCGTCGGCAGGTATCGATCAAGAATGAGCCTAAGTTGCATTGCTGAGCAACAAATGCTACCCTTTGGACATGGCCAGACGACAACCATCTCTGATCGACTCCACTCTGGACGAGTACTCCGCGCGCCTCGGCATCAGACGAGGACGGCTCAAGATGCTGGCCGAAGCGGCCAAAGCCCTGGGAGAACCCGAACTGGAAGTGTTGCGCGAGATGGTCCGTTTGGCCCAGAACACGCGCCGGTCCATGGAGAGCCGGCGGGAATTGGCAGCGGGACTGTGCGCTGCTATGGAGGAACTGTGGACGGCCTCTCCGGAGGAAGACCCGCTGGCTGAGGCAGATGAGCCGCTCGATTCCAAAGAAGCTGCCGAAGCCTCGCTGTGGGCCGACACTCGAATTCAGGCTAACCGGGCTCGGCTCTTGGCCGACTGCGTCACTGCCAGTGAAGCGGGCGAGATGACAAACCGCTCCCGCCAAGCGGTAGAGAAGCACAGGCGGGAGCGTCATCTCGTGGCGCTGCGGGTCGGGCGTGAATGGCGATACCCGAAGTGGCAGTTCGATATCGATGGCCCGCGGGGATTGGTTCCTGGCTTGGAGGAGATTGTCAGCAACCTCCATATGTCTCCTTTCGGTGTCGCCCTTTGGCTTACGACTCCCCGGAGCGAACTTGATGAGGAGTCTCCAATCGCCGCTCTACGCAAACGCAAGACCGCTCAAGTCGTTCGTTTAGCTGAAGAACAGGGTTACCTGCCGTGACCCTCCCTTCAGCGCCGGCTTCTCTCCCTTCCGACCCCACACTGATCGAACTTCCCCACGGGTGCCGGCTGGTGCGAGTTTATGACCCCGGACGGGGACCATGGGGCACCCGACGTTTCTTTGGCCCCCTGAGCAGCGCCCGTTTTGATCATCACACCCCTCCTACCGCAATTCATCCTGACCGGTCTGTTTGGTACGCCGCATCCTCCCTGAGGGGTGCGGTGGCTGAAGCCTTCGGCAAGATCGGCTTTCTGGACCGCACTTCTGACCGCAGAATCGCAATGGTCAGGCTCAATAAACCCATTACGGTCCTGGATCTGCTTGGTGCAGCCGGCAAGCGGCTCAAGCTGACTCAGGAGATCGCAACGACCACTGACTACAGGCTGTGCCAGTCCTATGCCAGAGCGTTCTATGATCAATTTCCGTCTGTTCAAGGAATCCGCTGGCGGGGACGGGAGATAGGTTCCGTCAACTTGGTCTTGAACGACCGAACCGATTTCAGCCTTCTCGCACTCCAAGTCGACTTACCTCTCGCTGACTCGGCTGTCTGGACCCGAATCGCCCGCGCAGCCCGAAATTGCCGATTGGACGTGATCTAGAGGGCTGAACTGCTAGAATCCAGGCATGGAACGTTTGGAGCGCGCCGATCGAGAGCTTGATTCCTGCCGCGACATTCGATCGCAGTGGAAGTCTCTGCGTTCGCGGCTGCATGATGAGCGCGTCCTGCCCTTGCGCCGCCATTTGCAGTCCCTGCGCAACGCCAGGCCCCAACCCGACTTCCAAGAGCTTGAACAACAACGCCGTTCCCTCAGCCGCCTTCCCGTCGCCCTGCGCCCCCGCCTCTGGCGCCTGCGCACCGGCAACGCCTTTCTTAAACTGACCGCCCGTTTGCTTGGCAGGGGCGGTCAGAATTCCGACGAATAGGATATGCAGACCAGTCGTATCTAGCTCCGAATGAAGGAAAATAGGACAAGCGGAGAGAGCGGGATGAAAGGCAAAAGAAGACTATTCTGGGCCTGCATTGCGCTTATGGCAGTTGCGGCGGCATTAAACCTGATGGACTTTTTTCTCGAAGCGCGGCAAGGGGGAATCAGCGGCGACCTGATCAAACCGCTGGGACTGACCATCATGTTCGGCGGACTCGCTGTCAGCACTTACTACAAAAAGCTCGCCACCCCCGGCTAGGGCCGGCTAGGACCACTAAGTGGCCAACAAGTTCACACACGGGTCAACTTTCAGCGACCGCGGTGAAAGCTCAATTGCTCTCGGCGGTATGAGGGCGCTCGCTAGCCCCTCCGGAGACCTACGCGCATGAACCTCGATCCCGTCATGGGCAGCACCGACCGCATCATAAGCTTGGCCGCGGGCGCCGTGCTGATCATCTATGCCTCCCTGGGCAATCTCAACAGCGCCGCGGTCAGCGTTCTCGTGATCGTCGTCGGCTCGGCCCTGGCGATCGGAGGGATCGGAGGCACCTGACTTTTCCGCAAGCTGCTCAGTCTGGGCATGAGGGGTAGAAATCAATAAGCAACAATCGTAATTGCCATTAGTAATGGACTCCGCGCTGCTTGCCGATAAGCACCCCGTAAGGAGTAGAAGCAATGGAGTCCTCTCAAATACGGGTCAGCTTTGTGGAGGATGAAGAAGAGCGCCACATTTTCATCCCCCGCCTGCACATGGACCCCGACACCATCGTGCAGCGGCTGAGCAGGCGCTTCTCGCAGCGCAGCCTCGCTTGCGGTCGCAGCAACGGTGCTCAAGAAAAACCTGAAACGGTCAGCATTGTCGAAGACATCATGGCGACGCCGGTGATCACCGTGGGCCTGGACGAGGAAGCGGGCGACATGATGGATTTGATGAAAGCCCACCGCATCCGCCATCTTGCGGTGGTGGAGAATGACCGGCTGAGGGGAATCGTTTCCGACCGCGACATCTTGGAAATCACCAGCCCTTTCATCGGCAAGGCGGCCGAGCGCAAAGCCGACCTCGACACTCAGCGCAGCAAGGCCCACCAGTTCATGACGCGCGAGGTGGTCACCATCGAACCGAGCGCGTCATTGTGTCTGGCCTCAACCATGATGGACGCCCACCGCATCCACTGCCTTCCGGTGGTGGAAAAAGAAGCCCTGGTCGGCATCATCACCTCCACCGACCTGTTGGCCGCCCTCTGCGTCATCGACCCCTCGTACCAGTGAAGCTGGCGCATGGAAAGGCTCCGGTCAATGGCGGCTTGAGGAGGATAGACGTTGATATCCTCGGCCAGCCCCGTCACAGGGTCCCTACCGTCTCCGCGCCACCGCGCGGGCCGTCATCGAAGAGGACTGAACGCGATCAGAGCGGACAGTCAAGGGGCAATGAAAGCCTGATTCAGGCTTTCAGCAACTCGACGTCATAGCTGGAGAAGACTTCGTCGGCAGACATGAGAGGCAGGCCCTCGATTCGCGACTGGGCGATGAGAAGACGGTCGAAGGGATCTCGGTGATGGGTGGGAAGAGAGGCGGTTTCCAGGGTATGGCGGTGGTCGATATTCAAGCTCTGGATTGAGTCTTGGGCGAGCCGTTTGGGAACGTACTGGGCTGGCGGCTCCGGCAAGGACAGTCTCCCAAGCTCGTACTTGATGGCGATCTCCCACGAACTCGCGGGCGACAAATAGAGGTCGTTTTCGGGGTCGATGAGCAGGTCTCTGGCGCTGCCGGAGAGCTTCTCGGGCGCCGTACGCATCCAAAGCCAGCAGTGTGTGTCGAGCAGCAGCTTCACGACTCGAACTCCCCGAGCAGGGCTTCGGGAAGCGGATCATTGAAATCGTCGGGCACCTGGAAAAGGCCTTTGTCTCGACCCAGCACGCGCGGCTGTTTTTCCTGCAGCGGCACCAGGCGCGCCACCGGCTTGCCGGCCCGCGCCAGGATGATCTCTTCGCCCAAGGCGACCCGTTTGAGGAGCCGGCTGAGATGAGTCTTGGCTTCGTGGACATTGACCTTCATAAGCAGAAGAGTAAACTAAGTCCTGGACTAAGTCAACACTACAAGCCCGGCTGCAGCCTCGGGCGGACGTCCGGCTGACGGGGTAAGATGGCCTTCATGTTGGATCTGCGCTCAGCGGAATTGAAAGCCATCGAGCGGGGCGGCGGGCCTGGCTGGAAAGAGCTGGCGCGGCGCTGGGTTTTGGCGGCGCTGAGCGTGGCGGCCCTTGCCACTCTGGTGTGGGTGATCGCTGCACGGGCCGTGGACGCCGAGGGGCCCGGACGCGTCCTCTATGCCTTGCACGACTACCTCTACCTGCCCCTCAGGGGCTACCTGTGGGAGTGGGCTTATCCCTGGTCGCTGGCCGTTTGGGTTCCGCTGATCTTTTTGGGGCTGCTTTGGGGAGCCTCCTACCTGTGGGGGCGCTCCCTGGCTTCCGGCGCTCAAGCCTTCCTGCTGAGACGCTTGCTGGCCCGTCCGGCGACGAGGGCTCTGCTGATGCGGGCGGCGCGCGCCGGGCTGCCTTCTAGCCTGTTGCGCGAGGCGGTGGCCTGCGAGCTGGAAGTGGCCAAGTTCAGGCTGCAGGCCGAAGGGGCGTCGTCACTGGCCGCACTCCTGGCCGAGCTGGCTTCGCTGGACCAGGACTCCGACCTCTGTCTGCAAGCCGCCGTCGAGTGGGTGGAAACACTGGCCGTCTCGCCGGGGGATTCGTCCCGAAGCCCGCTTGAGCAGGCTTTCCAATGGCTGATGCTGCCCTCAGACAAAGGCGAGAGGGCCCAACGGCACCCTTTTTCCTGGAGCGCATTGGCCCGCGACCTGCGGGACGCGGGGGCCCCCGCGGACACTTTCGGCGAAGAGGAGGCGCGCCTGCCCGAGGAGCAGCTTCGCCGCATTCGCCTCAATCGGCTGGGTGAGTCCATCGAACGCCGCCGCAGGCTGCTGGAAGAAGAACTGCGCCGGCTGGAATTGGAACGCCGCCAGGACCGTCTGGCCCTGATGGCACGCCGCCAGCGTCCCCTGCCCTTGCCCGCGGCCCAACTCCCCGCCGCCGGACGCCTGGCCTCGGCCCTGGCCTTGCTTTACTCCATCGAGTCCGACCAGCCTCAGGTCGCACTGCTCTGGATCGACTTGCTGGAAGGTCTTCACCTGGCCCTGGGCCTGGCGCCTCCCCAGGCCCAGGGCGACTACGCCCTGCTGACGCGCGGATTGCCTTCGGCATTTCACTACCGGCTGGCCTCCAGGCTGGCTCGGCGTAGACACGAAAGGCGCCGAGCGGCCTGGCAGGCTCAACGCCGGCGCTCCGACGATCTCTTGACCGAAGCTGACTTTATTCCTTCCCAGCGCCGCCTGGCTTCCCTGCAGTTGGCGTCCGGACGGGAGTAGCCCATGAAGCCAATTCTCATCGACACCCCCCACTGCGGCCTGGGCGACTTGATCGTCAACATCTGGTGCCTTCATTCCGCCAAGGCCGCGGGAATCGAGGCCAAGCTGAGTCCGCGCAACAACCTCGACCTGGTGCGCGCCTTCGGTGTTACGCCTGAGGACCTCTCGCTCGACCCCGGTCCGCGCCACTACGCCAAGCCCAGACAGAGGACGGGCGACTGGTTCCAGGAATTGCGCCTCACCCATGGAAGAACCGAACTGAGCCGGTTCGACGCCTGGTGCGCCTTTCGAGGATTGGGCAGGCTCAAGCCGGTCCGTCCGCCTTACTGCGAGCACCCCTCCATGGGCCAATGGGCCCAACAGGCCTGGGAGTGGGCCGACGGAGGATCGGATTCGAGACGACGCGTTATCCTCTTTCCACACTCTTCGTCCTTCGACCGGGACTGGCCCAAGGCTTATTGGATCGACCTGGCTCACGCCCTGTCCAAACAAGGCTTTCACACCCTGGCCCTGGCGCCGGGCAACGCTTCCGTCAGAGGCTTTCCCAGTGGCATCAACGGCCAGCCGGTGGAGCGCGTACTGGCCTTGATCGCCCGCGCCCATGCCGTCATCGCCAACGACTCGGGAGGAGCCCACTTTGCCGGCACCATCGGCCGTCCAACGCTGGCCATCTGCGGGGCCGCCAAGGGGAGCGTGGTCTTTGCCCACATGAGCGACGTGGCGGAGTGGGTGGCGGTGGCGCGCTCGCGCGTCCCCTGCGTGGGCTGCCACTTCAGTCCTGAGCACGGGTGGCGCGCCGCCTGTTTTGAAGGATGCCAAGCCCTGCTGCGGCTGGCGCCCGACGAGGTGGAGGAGCGTTTCCTCGACTTCTGGAAGCGGCGGGGCCCGCAGGCCGGCAAGGAAGCGCAGTGGGCGTCAGGAAACGGATAGGATAGAGGGCATGGCGCGTTGGGACGATGCGGGACGCGGACTGAGAGAGCGGGCCGAGGCCCGGCTGCGCCGACGGGCCGGACGCATGCCCCTGCGCCAGAGGCTGGAAGTCTCGATGGCACTGCTGTGGGGCGGGGCGCTGGCGGTGATGGGACTGTCGGTGCTGGCCCTGCTGGTGGTGGCCGAGTTGGGGCAATGGTCGGCTCAGCCGGGCCTGCGTCCGCTGGCGGACGCACGCATCCTGGAGAACCTGCGCACCTCTTCGCAGGAGCCCTTCGTGGACGCGGTCTGGCAGGCCGAGGAGGAGCGGCTCTACGTCGGCCAGCAGGACTGGACGTTTCACCGCTTCGATCCCGACACCCGGCTGTGGTCGACCGAGCGTCCGCTTGAGACGGCGGACCCGGGAGGCGGTTCGCCGCTGGCTCTGCTGGACGCCGGCTGCGGCGGCTTGGCGGCCGGTTGCCCTGAGCCTTCAGCGCTCTACGCCCTCAGCGAGCGAGGCGGACTGCTGCGGCGCCGGCCCGCCTTCCTGTCGTCTTCTCTGTGGGCCTCTCCCTGGCAGGTCCTGATGGGCGACAACGCCTTTGTGGGGGCCTCGGGCGCACCCGTCGAGCAGGACTCGCTGAGCGCCGCCGCCGTTTCTCCCGACGGGCGCCTGCTGGCTCTGGGGTCAAGCGACGGGGTGGGACTCTACGACACCCGCGGCCGCCGATGGCTCGACAACAGCGCCCTAAACCAGGCGCTGGACGAGAAAGACATCACTCACCTGGCCTTCTGGCGCGGACGGCTGTGGATCGGCAACCGGCAAGGGCTGACGCCGCTCGATCACGACTCGGACCCGCCTGCCCTGCTGGTGGACGAGCGCCTCAACGGACGGGTGCTCGACCTCGACGTCGAGTCGGCCCCAGGCGCCGACCGCAACCGGGGCCCGCTGTGGCTGCTGCAGGAACGCCGCTGCTTGTCGGGACAATCCGCGCCGGCGCCGCCCCCCGCCTCGCCGGCCGCCGCCTCGCCCTCCGCCCAGGGGCAAGAGTCCCAGGACGCAGCGGCCTTTCCCGACCAGCCCGCCGGGGGATGCCTGCGCCTGGCACGCCTGGATGATCCTGTTCGGCCGCCCGTCCTGCTGGTGGACGAGAGCGCCCGCTTCCCCGCCCTCAACCTCGACGATCTGCACTTTGCGGTCCAGCGCGACGATCTGCTGGTGGTGGCCGGACGCGCCGGCATCTACGCCTACGACCTGAGGCGGCGAAGCTGGAAAGGGCTCTTCCCCCGCTCGGTGACTTCTCTGCTGCCCTTGCCCGGCAACAGCGGCTTCTACTTCGGCTACACCGGCGGCGTGGGCATCGAATCAGGCGGCGAGATCACCACCTGGCCGCTGGGCGAGGACGCTGAAATCACCGTGCTGCGCTTCGGGGATGGGGCCGAAGTGCTGGCCCTGGCCGGCAACGGCAGCCTCTTCGCCTTCAACGGCGTGGACGCTCCCGTCACCTTGCGCCGGTCCTCGCGCTCGGCCCTGGCCGATCCCCAGGCCGACCCCGGCACCAGCATCGAGATCCCCTTCGAGGACGCGGTGGGCTTGCTGGATGCCGTTTTCCTGGCCGGCCAGCGCGGAGCCCTGCTGCACAACGTCGTCACCCGGCGCTACGTCGACATCCCCGCCGACCAGGTGCCCGGCTGGATGCGCACGCCCGGACGCCGCTTTTTCGCCTCCGACCGCTATCTTTACGTGCTGGCGCCCCAGCGTCCCGGGCGCACTACCGCCTACATCCTGCCCCGCTACCGCATCGAGGAAGGCGACCTGGAGTCCTACCTGCCGCCGGTTGAACTGACCGCGCCGGTAGATCCGCTGCGCGACTGGGACGGGCGCGGCCTGGGACTCATCGACGCCGCCGGCAACGCCCTGCGCCTGCACCCCGGCGGAAGCGAGCGCTTCAACGGCGATGCCCAGCCGGGGCTGGACGGCCTGCCCCTGCTGGACGCCGCTGCCCAGGGTCCTCTGCTCACCCTGGCCACCTCGGCGGGTCTGCAAACCTACGACACCTCGGCCCGCTCCTGGAGCGGCTTTGTCGATCCGCCTCTGCAAACGTCCGCCCGCCAGGTCGCCTACTACAACGACCAGCTCCTGGTGCTGCACAGCGACGGACGGCTGGGACGCACCACCTCCACCGCCCACGTCATCGGCGACGCGCGCGGCTTCTCCATCAGCGATCAGGGAGTGAGCGACGTGCATCCCCGCGGGCGCCTGCTCTACCTGGCGGGCGAAGGCGCGGTTGAAGCCTACGATCCGCTGCTGCGCCGCATCATCGCCCGCTGGCGCCTTTCCTCAGGGGGAGACGTGGAGGTGCTGGGGCTGGCCGGCAACCGTCCTGTCAGCTTGAACCGGGGAGTCCTCTATCGGGGCGACGAGCGTCTCGAGAGCGGCGCCGGACGCGTCGTCCGCGCATCCCTCGAGGACGGCCGCCTGTGGATGCAGGTGGAGCAGCAGGGCGTCCATTTTCTTCGCACCCAGGGGTCCGCCGACCCCTCCCCGGCTACGCCCGCGCAGTGCTACTTCCGCCGACCTTCCGCGGGACCGGAAGTCAGCCGCCTGCTCGATGCCGCCCGGCTGGCCGACGGAAGCGTGGCCGTGGCCACCGATGCCGGAGTACGCTTCTACGATCCGGCCCTGCGCTCCTGGACCGACCCGCCGTTGCAACTGCGCGACTTTCCCGCCCAGCGGGTGCGGACGGTGGGACGCCGCCTGCTGGCCTGGCGGGACGAGTCCACGGGCTCCGGCCTGCGCCTCGCCATCCTCTCCCGGGACGCGCTGCAATGGCCCGATTCCTGCTCCGACGGCCCAGCCGTCTTGCCTCCCGGAGATTCTGTCGAATGGCGCCGCCCGCTCGACCTGGCCTTCAGTCCCGGAGGCGACCAAGCGGCCTGGCTGCTGGCTGATCAGTCGGTGGAAGTGCTCTCGAGAGGACGCGTCCGCAGGCTGCTCGACCCTCCCGGAGGCGCGCCGCCCTGGGACCAATTGCAGGCCGTCTACGACCGCAGCCAGGCTCCCGTTCCCTACCTGCTGCTGGCCCAGGAAGCGGCGCCCCGGCAAGACGGCCCCCAGCCCACTCTCTGGCTCTACCGCCTCGACCGCCGCTCCTGGCATCCCATCCAGCTCAGCGGACTGGCGGGCGAGGGCATGGCCCATCTCAACCTGGTGCGCGACGCCACCTCAGAGGTCGCCACGCTGCGCGGCAGCGGAGGCTCCTTCTACCGCAGCGTCTTTCAACCGCTGACCATGGGCGGCGACGGCCCCCGGGCGGCGCCTCTCCGTCTCCTTTACGCCCCCGCGCCCCCCTTGCGCCAAGCCGCGCCTCCACTGGACGTGCAGGGCTCCGGCAATCTCTGGACCTTCGTGCTGCCGGGCGGCGTCTTCCATTACAACGCCTTGCAGCGCCGCTGGCTGCCCGATGCCCTGCGCTTGCCCGCCGCCGACCCCTCGCTGCAACTCAGGCGGGTGGACGGACGGCTGATAGCTGTGGCCGATTCGGGCAATAGCTGGTATGTGGCCGACGACGAGTCCGACACGCCGCTTTCCTGGACGCGGCGCCAGGGTCCGGGCACCTCCGCCGGACTGGAGACGCCCGCGGCGCTGGTCACCGACTGGATGCGTTGGGACCGTGCGGGCGGACGCTTCATGCTCTCCACGCCCGAGGGACCCCGGGAACTACCCGCCTCCCAATCGCTGGACGCCTCCGGCCGTTACTTCTTCGAGCAGGTTGAAGCCGTGCTGGCTCCCGACGCGGGGACGCTTTGGGCCGCCAATGCCTACGGGCTGTGGATGCATGCTCAGCCTCAACTGGGACTGGGTGACGCGGGGGTGGCCTTCCGTCCGGCCAACCTGGGGCTGCCCATGAGGGCGGAGGGCGGCCGCATCGTGGGCTCGAGTCAGGCTTTTGATCCCGCAAGCCAGGAAATTCAGACCCTGGACGCCGGCACTCAAGATGCCGCCACCTACGCAGGAGACTCACCGGAAGTCGCCTTGGGTCAGCTCATCCTCTCCACCGATCGCGCCTCTTCGGGACTCGTATTGCGCCCGGCTCGGGGCGCTCCCCTCGACCTCGCGCGGGGCTTTCCCTGGGACGCCCGGCGCCGCCGAGTGGCTTACGACGGCTCGGGCAATCTGGTGCTGCTCACCGAGGGCGGTCCCCAGCCGGCTCAAGGATTGGCTCCGGTCAGCTCCCCGCCCCGGCGCCGGCCTGAAGGCGTCCTCTTGGCCGACGACACCTGGACCTGGAGCCGCGGCGGCGGCCAGGCAGACGCCCTGGAAATCCGCACCGTCGACGGACGCCTGCTGCGCCACGGCCAAAGCCCCGACGGCGTCTACAGCTTTCAAGCCGACCGCCTTTCCGACTCGGCCTTCCACCAGGGCACTTTGTGGCTGCTGTCCTCGGCGGGACTGCAACGCACCGCCCGTCCTGCCACCGGAATGCGTTGGCAAAACGTCGAGGAGGCCGGCCTTTCCGAAGTGGAGCGCCTCCTCCAACCCCGTACGCCCCAAGGACGCGTCCTCGCCGCCTTGGCCGGCGATTCCTTGAGGCAGTGGGATGGGGAGTGGCGATCCCCATCCACGGCACTGCTCTCGGGACTCATGGTCGAAGCACCCCGCCTGCGCTTCCAACGCGCGAGGGGAACCGAGGGTGGTGCCGGGCGAGGCATCGTCAAGCTGCTGCGTGTGGAAAACGCCGCCGGAGTGGGCGGATGGGTCCCCTTCCAGTGGCACCGTGGACGCTTTCCCTTCGACGTCATCACTTCCATGACCGCGCTGGGCCGACGCCTGTTGCTGGGCTCCCAGGCTGGGTTGCAGGTCTACAGCGGCTACGCCGACGACGGACTGGACGCCATCGACCACATCTATTCCCTGGGCCGGCATCCCGAGCAGGGCTTGCGGGTGCAGCGCCTGGCCGTTTCGCCTCAAGATCCCTCCACCGCCATCGCCGACGGCGACGGCTTTTGCCTGGCCCTCCCCACTCGGGGACAGCCCCGGCCCTGCGATCAGTCCGTTCCCGCCGAGTCTTTGCGCGCCGACACCCCGCTGTGGCGCTGGACCGCTTCGGGCGGACGGGTCCAGGGCCGCTACAAGCTCGAATCCGCTTCCGGGGGCTCGAACGTCATATCCATCCGCGCCGGACGCCTGCCCCACGACCGCCTCCGCGACCTGGCCTCCTTCGACTCCCAGTCCTTTTTCCTGTGGGACGACGGGCGGGTCAGCCTCCACCCGCGCGGCGGCGGACGCCTGCAAGACATGCGGCTCTTTAGCGGCTTCCCCTCCACCCCACTAGGATTCGCTCTCGTCGAGAAACAGCCCGCTGAAGACCCGCCAACGCTAGCCGGAGGCCTCTACCTGCGTTTGGACGACGGCGGAGCGCTGCACTGGCAGCCCGGCCCCGAGTCCTGGCGCCCTCTGGACCCCGACCGAGCGGCTCGGCTCGACCTCTATCTGCGCACCCGTCCCATCTTCCGCCAGGGGCGCCTGCGCCTGGTTCACGCAGACGCTCGCCAAAGCCCCCGGCGCAGCTCCGCGGCCGGTTCCACCTTGGGTCCCTTTCGCTTCGACTACCGCACTCCGGGGGGGACCTGGCGGCCCTTGGGCTGGCAGGGGGGACGCCTGCAGATCGACATCTGGAACGATTTCGTATCCTACGGAGGCCAGACCTGGGCCGCCACCCCCGCCGGACTGGCCGCCTTCCGCCGCGGCGCCGGGCAGGTCGTCCTCGACCCGTCCAGCTTCCGCCTCATCCCCGGCCCGCTGGACGCCGAGGGAAACCTGCTGCCGGTCACCGACATGCAGTCCGACGGACCGGCCCTGGTGCTGCGCTGCAACTCCGACAGCGACCGGCTCTTCCTGGTCAACCTCGACCTACTCGACGACGGCCGCGTCTTTACCCCCCTGCAAGGAGACGACCCCTTCGCCCAACAGACCCTGGTGCAAACCGACTACTGGCAATGGCGCCTGCAAGGCCGCCGCGACGGATCGCCCGGCGTCCTGCGCTTCACCTTCAAGGAACGCGAGTCCGACCTCTCGGCGGGCCGTTTCGACTTCGACACCCTCACTTCTCTGGCCCTCTTCGGCGACGCCCACATCGAAACCGCCACCCAGTCGGGCGGATGGCTGCGCTATCCCCGTCTCCTCGAGGCTGACCGACAGGCTCCGGGCACCTTCCACCCGGCCAACCTCATCCGTCCCCGCGAAACCGCCTTCGACCCGGTCAACATCCGGCGTCTCCACCTGGGACGCGCCCTCGACCAGGAGGCCCTCTGCCTCATCGACGCCCAAGGACGCTCCTGGCGACTGCTCCCCGAGACCGAGCCCTCCCAGGTCGCCTCCTGCCCAGCCCACCTGGCCCAGGACTCCCTCTGGAGCTACTCCTTAACTCCTTCCGGCCTGCAAGCCGAAACCGATGCCATCCCCTTCCCCGTCCAGCGCCGCCTCACCGCCGGCCGCTTCCAGGACGCCATCGCCCTAACCCCCCCACGCCCCCTCAACGCCTCCGACAACTCAAGCGCATCCCCCGCCAGAGCCCTAGACCTTCCCGAAACCACCCGCTACCTCCTCCTAACCCCTTCCGGCATCCTGGCCCTAGACGCCAACCTCGCCGCCACCTCCCTAATCACCCCTGACTGGCCCAACTACACCCTCCTGAGCGAATCGCTCTCCCGCACCCCGACCTTCCCGGTCCCCCCGATCCCCAACCTCCCCCCCAACTTCACCCCCCTCCGTACCATCCCCACCCCCACACACCTCTACCTCCTGACCCAATCCGACCTACTGGAATTTTCTCCCTCTCCCCATTAAGCAACGCTCCAAACGGAAGAAGTCTTCAGATCGGCATGCCAGACTCTTCAATCAAGTGAATCGCGGAAGGCGAGGCAGGGAAGGGAGACCGTAGTCGGGGGCGGAGGGCAGCCGGCTCCCGTGCAGCGCCCGTGACCGCGGATGCGGCCCGGGCGAGCCGGGCGGGAAGGCAGGCGGCGGTGCCAGCGGCTGGCACCGCCGCTCGGAAGGGAAGGAGGTTGCTCAGAGGCGCTTGAGGACGCCTGTCACCACCGCGCCCGGAGTAGTCTGGATCAGGAAGACCTCACGGCCTCGGTCCAAGACCACGATGTCATTGGAAATGACGAACCCGCCCAGGTTCACCAGAAGACTTCCCGTGCAGTCGTCATTTATGAAGAATGATCCGGTCACGGAAAAGACCTGTACCGTGCCATTGAAGCTGTTTGTGTCCGTCCCCCAGACAGTTCCCAGGCCATCGAACGTCAGAATCCCCACCGAGGCCAAGGGCTTCGAAACCAGAACCTGGGGATCAGAAGTCGGCTCGAGGAAGACTCCAGTGATGTTCGTTCCATAGGAGCCCCGCAGCATGTGCTCGCTGCAGAATTTTGGACCGAAGGAAGGATCGGGAGCCGCCGAGCTGTCGTTGGGCAAGCGGATGGACTGGTACGAACCCGCCAGGCAGGGTGAAAAAGCCGCAACGCTCAACAGGCACAGGACGCCAGCCAGGCCAAAAAGTTTTCTAAACATGGTTTCCTCTCAGATGTCAAATGGTCAAGTCCTCCGATGGCCACATTGCGACCGGAAGACCTATAATTAGGGGAGTCAAGGATCCGTGCACCGTGCACGGAATGACTTGCGGCGAAAAGCCGTTTACCGACTCGACTCCGGCTTGGAGCATAGCCGGGCTGGAACGGCGGAGTCGTGAGGACATGGTGATGAAATCCATAGGTTCTTGTGATGGGATCCTCCTCGAAGCCAAGCATTCTGCAATTTGACGACGTGCGGGTGGAGGTCGAGGCGTTCCGGGTCTACAAGGCGGGCCGGAAAGTCCCTTTGGAGCCCAAGGCTTTCCAAACCTTGCTGTTCCTGATCGAACACCGGGGAAAGCTGGTCACCAAGGACGAAATACTCGACGGAGTGTGGAGCGACACGTTCGTGACGCCCAATGCCTTGACCCGCGTGGTGGGTTTACTGCGCCGGGCCCTGGGCGATCAGGCCGTCACCAGCCGCTATATCGAGACCATACCGACTCGGGGCTACCGTTTCATCGCCGAGGTGACGGAAGCGGGCCGGGAGGAGACGCCGGCAATCCCTCCCCCCATCGGCCCGCTCGCCATACTGCCCTTCAAAAGGCTGGAGGGTGCGGAAGAAACAGAACGGTATCTCGCCACGGGTTTGGCCGACACCCTGATCACCAAACTGGCCGGCGTGGCCGGACTTTCCGTGCGGCCCACCAGTGCGGTGCTGCGCTTCGGCGCGCTGGGGGAGGACCCGGTCGCAGCCGGACGGGAGCTGGGAAGCGCTTTCGTCCTGGACGGGGTGATTCAGCAGTCCGCCGACCGCATCCGGGTCAACGTCCAGTTCGTGCGTGTCGAGGACGGTCGGCTGCTGTGGGCAGACGTCTACGATGCCCGCCTTCGCGACATCTTCGAATTGCAGGACGAGTTGGCCCTGCGGATCGTCCAAACGCTGAAAGTGAAGCTGAGCCGAGACGAACGCGACGCGCTTGCCCAGCGCCCCGAGAACCTGGAAGCCTACCAATTCTACTTGCAAGGCTGCTTTTACCTGTTCCGCTACACGCTTGGCGACCTCGACAAGTCGATCCAGTGCTTCCAGGCGGCCGTGGAGCGGGATGCGGGTTACGCGCTTGCGTATTCCGGGCTGGCCCAAGCCCATTCCATTGCGGCCTCCATGCACGTGCCTGGGTCCATGACCCAATCGGAAGCAGCGGCTCTGCGGGCTCTCGAACTGGATCCGACTTTGGCCGAAGCGCACGCCGCTCTGGGTGCGCTTCGCTTCTGGGGCAAGCGCGACATCGCCCAAGCCCAAGCGTCCTTCCGGGCCGCTCTCGCCCTCACCCCCCGTACGGCCCTTCCTTGCCATTATTATGCTTGGTTTCTCACCGCCACCGGCTGCTTTCAGGAAGCCGAGAGGCAGATGGCCAGGGCTTTGGAGATGGACCCTTTCTCGGCGGCCATCAAAGTTGACCAGGGGCTGCCCTTTTACTATTCCCGCCGCTGCCAGGAAGCCCGCGCCCGCTTCCAGAAGGCGGCCGATCAAGAGGCGGGCTATGGATACGCTCACCTGCGCTTGGGAGAAGCTTGCGAGGCCATGGGAGAATATGAAATGGCAGCGGAGGCCTTCACACGCGCCGCAGACCTTGGAAGCCCCGACTCGGTGCCGCTGCTGCACCTGGCCAGGTGCCTAGCCCTGGACGGAAAGAGCGCCCAGGCCAGCCGCCTGCTTGAGAAGGAAACAGGCGGCTCCCGGCCTTACTCGGCCTATTATGCGGCGCTGGCCTTCCTGGCCCTGGACCGCCACGAGGACGCCTTGGCAAGCCTGGAGCAGGCCCTGCGCGAAGGTGACCGCTGGATCGGCTGGCTCAATGTCGATCCCAGCTTGGACAAGCTAAGGGGAACCCCGCGCTTCGAGAAACTACGAATCAAAGCCGGTTTAACCCAGCCTGACAGTCGCGGAGCGGGTGCGTGATCCAACCGTAACGAAAAGCCGGCCGCATCAGTGCCGCTGGGATGACAATAGAGGTCACCTTCGACGGCCCGCTCAACGACCGCATCGACAACGCCTAACGAGCTGCTCAAAGCCCTTGAGTTGGCCAGGATTCGAGACTGACGCTCAACACCACAGACACCAAGCCGAACTGGCGGGCCGGTCACCATATAAGCGGATCGATTCGCCTCGGGCAAGCGCCAGCGCCTCTGGGGCCGGGCGCTGCGCCAGATGCCGATAGAGAGCCAGAAGGGTATGCTCAGCGTTTGGCGGAGTCTTCGCCAGGCGTCCGGTCAGCACTTGCGATGCTCCAGCCCGCAAAAAGGCGGCAGCCAGACTTGAGGACGCTCCGCTGTGGGCAGGATCGGCCGTCGTTCCGACAGCACCGCTGAGCACTACAAGATCCACTCCGCTGAGATCGAGTTGGCAAATACGCCCGTAGGGCAGGAGGCCCTCTTCAGGCCCCGGCGGCTCATCCAACAAGATAAGTCCTGAAGCCTGCCGACAGCCTTCCTCCGCGAAACACGGCATAGCGAGATGGAGAACGCCGGGCGGCTTTCCAAGAAGCCGGCTCAGTTTCTGAACACTGAAAGATCCGTCAATCAGCCTTGCTGGAAAGCCCATTTTTTTGATGAGTCGCTGGATTTCGATGATGGTGCGGCGTTCCGGCTCCTGCTCCTGTCTTCGGCCTCCCCCGCCAAAACCCAGCCAACCGCGCTCCAGGCGGAGTCGGGCAGTTGCCGAGGGCCGCAGACCCAGGGCGATGGTCAGGGGGTAAGCTTCCCCCATGGTTTCAGGGCCATCCTCGAAAACCCGCATGAGCTCGAAGGGGAGGTCACGATGCCGATCGTCGGGATAGATGGTCAAGGAGGAGGACGTCGGGGCGCGGTCTGGCCGGTTGCCCGCAGGGGGCGCAAACCGGACGACCTTGGACGTCGCCGGCGTCTGCGCCAGCATTCGCCGCAGGCGTTTGGAGAGCAGCACTGCGAAAGCTCCTGACGACAATGCGGCAGGCTCTTCACCGTCCTTTGACTGGGCGATTGCAGCTAAGCAACGTCTCCACTCGGCTGCAAGCCCTTCTGCCTCGGGGACAAGTTCCATGTCGAGCCGACCTTCGGCAACCGTCACCAACAACAGCAGCGGCTTGCGGAGCAGATCTGCGAACGAGAACATGGCCAAGGAAATTCCGCTTTGGGGAACCTCCGCGTCTTCAGCCCAGTCCTCCGATCCTGTCTCTCGGCCGCGTACCTCAAAGGAAAGCAAACGCTTCAAGGCAGGCTTCCAAGCCTCTCCACCACTTCGGTTCAGCACAGCCTCCGACAGGGCAAGGTAGAAATCCTTCTCAAGAAGTTGGTGCTCCTCTTCTCTTCCCACGGACGAGTCTGCCGGCCTAGAGACGTCACAGGCAACTGAGCGCGCTGCGACGATGACCGACCAGGTCTTCCGCAAGAGTTCCTGCCCCGTCAAGGAGTCGACGCCATGCCGCTCAACGGTGCTGACCAAGGCTCCGACAGTGCCCTCCAGCGGCCTTCTCGTGACCGGCGGGGGAAGACTCGGAAGGACTGTCGGGATCAAACGCAGCACTTGGTCGACCAAGTTGAGCAGAAGGGCGATATCGGCGGTCCCCTCGGACAGGCCAAGTGCTTCCAGATAATGACCGAGAAAGGTCAGGACGCGTTCTGGAGAGAGCAGGACCTGGGCTTCGGCGCGGATGGAGGAGAAGCAAGCCTGGGCTTCTCCGTACTCTCCACGGTGCAAGTGAAGCCGTCCCAGGAGCAATCGTCTTTCCAACTTGGGAAGGGAATCTCCGAAGCTCTCTTCTAGTTGCTCCGCCTGTCGCATCAATGCATCGGCTTCTCGGACCTTCTCTTCGGCCATGCGGAGCAGAGCCATCTGAGACAAGAACCGGTACCGGTCGACAGGCTCTTCTTTCAGTTTGTCGTGAAGGTCGCGATCTTGGAGAGCTGAGAAACTCAGGGTCGCCTCAATCCATTGCCCCACCATGGAGGCGAGTTGCTGGTGCTCTTCACGCTTCGAGTCGAAAAGGCCTCCCTCCGCACCTTTGGCGCCTCGCGTGCGTCCTTGCTTGCCCGAATTATCAGGTTTGTCTTGATCTCGGCCCATTCGGAAGCTTGTAGACACCTCGCGCGAGGCATTGTTCAGTCGCCGACTCCAGACGTCTTCCTTCTGGGGCAAGACATCCTAACCTGGCGGCAGTCTCAAAGAAAAAGGGCCGCCGAAGCGGCCCGCCAGCAAGGAAAACCGGGATCGAAATGTGGGCTGGTTCGCTGCTGGAACCTGCGGCTCACTCAGACGATCCCAACTGGGAACTGCCAGCGTCATCCCGCCGCTTGGTTCCGCCATCCTCCTTCTTCGATTCGCCTCCCAGCCCGCCGCCTTTGCTGCCACCGGCTCCGCTTCCGCTTCCAGTGCCGTTACCGGATTTGTCATCGTCGAACAGCACTTTCCCGGGGGGGATTGGCCGGCCGGTAAACGTCTCTTGGGAATGATTCAACTGCATGCCTTACTCCTTTGGCTTGATTATTGAGTATTGAAATGGTGAGGGAAGCAAATGGTCGGCGAACCGTCCAGCGGCTCCCCTCTTCTCCTTCTGTTTGACACGGAGAGCGGCGCAATGTTCAAGGTGTGCCGCGATTCGACTTAGGGATAGGCAAAGGATTCATGCTTCCAGTCTCCTTGCAGCACGAACCCGGCCCAGAAGGCCGGGGCTCTCCATTTGTTTTGCGAGCGTAAATGCCTTTGGGCCAAGCGGAGGGCCTCGGACGGACCTTTGCCCTCGATCCAAAGCTGCCTGTAAAACTCCCTGATCAATTCCATGGTCGCTTCATCGTCGACCCGCCACAGGCTGACAAGCGTCGACTTGGCTCCAGCATGGAGGAAAGCCCGGCCCAAGCCCAGGACTCCTTCCCTGGGAACGTTGCTTCCCCATGCGCTTCCGCAGGACGCAAGCACCACCAGATCCGCCCGCACGTCGAGATCCTGAAGTTCGAGGGACCAGAGAAAGCCGGGGCTTAGGCGGCCATCAGAGTGGAAAAGAGACAAGACCAGGGCCGACAGCTCGGGCTGCTCGGTGAAGAATCCGTGGGCAGTGAAGTGGACTATCCGGCTGTCTGACAAGAACCTGAGCGCATTGGCGCGGGTGGCGTCGAAGCCGATGAAGGGGAGAGTAGATTTCTCTCCCGCCAGGCTTGTGATCGCGTCGGACTCAAATCCTGCTTGAGGCATCAGGTGAAATCGTGGCAGAGATTCAATCTCCGCCAGACTGGAGGCCTGCCAGGGATCGCTATCCAGCCGGGCGCCGGCAGGCTGTTTGCCGCGCAGGCGCTTATCAGCTGGATTCACAACCGGATCCGTAAACAACACCAGGTCGTATGAAGGACGCCCGGCTCGAGTGTTGCGTACACGCAGGGCCGGCAGAACCGCGATTGAGGGAAGAGAGATGAGTTCATGTTCATCGCCCAGCCGCGAGCGCTGGGCCGCAGGCGCTGTCTCGACCGGCAACAGCAGGGTAGAAAAGGGAATCGTGCTTAATGGTCCTTCCGCAACGATCACCACTCGCCGCCAATCCAGAAAGGATGCCAACGGGGTCAGGAGCATCTCCGACAGATCCTCTTCGACGATTCTCAGCCTCTCTCGGCTGCTCCGCGCATAGCTTCGCTCAAGCAGCCTTCGGTACTCTTCGGCGAGTCTGAGGATTCTCTCATGTTGAGGCACAAGGGCTGACCTGAAGGCGTTTGAGGACAGCCCCCAAGCGTAGAGCTGGTCATTTCCGAGGGCAAAAACCAGCATCGCCGTTTCCGCGTCGAGAAATTCCGATTGGATGCGGTGGATGGACAATCTCTCTTGGTCACTCTCGAGCCCGCTCTTGCGCCGCACCTGATATTCGATCCGGTCCACTTCCTGTCGGACTTCTCTTAGCTGCCGGTCCACCTCGGAGAGCCGCTCGGCCTGGGCCGAATCGCTTTCGTCCAGCATCACTCTCGTCCACTGGAGTGCATTGATCCGGTCCCGCAAGGCTCGCAGCCTTCCTGCGATCTGCGGATCGCTGGGTGGATCCTCCAGCAGGGCATCCGACAATCCCTGAGCCTTGGACTCCTGGTCCGCGGCCAGTGCCAGCTTGTCGTAGCCCTCGTCCGCCCTTTGAGAGTGAAGGGTCATGAGCAGGTCGACATAGTGGCGATAGTAGTTCCCGCGTGAGACGATCAAGGAGACACGCAAGGCAGCGGATGCGAATCGCTCGCGCTGTCGGTTGACGTCCTCGACTGCTTGTCTGGCGAAATCAAGCGCTTCCTCCAAGAGATCTTGCTTGCGCCTGATGCGCGACCTGAGAAAGGCCACGTGCGAGGTGGCTGTGGGATCTCCGATGGTCTCGAAGGCCTGCTCCGCCTGGTCGCAATGATCCTCCGCTTGCGCGAGGCGCCCCCACGACTCAAAGAGATGGCAGAGATTCAGCGTGGTATGCGCTTCGTCCCGGTTGCGTCCTCTGGCGCGCGACAGCCCGATGGATTCGCGGTAGGTTTCAAGCGCCTCCTGGAAGCGTCCTAGTTCTCGATAAGCGGTACCCAGCCTGTCCAGCGTACCCTGCCGCGTCCGACAGCCTTGGCCGCACAGGCCCAAGGCGGCTTGGTACTCTTCGATGGCCTCCTGCGTTCGGCCGAACCGGTAGTAGAGCCAGCCGATCTCTGTTCGAGTGGCGGCCTGGCCGGCTGTATCTCCGAGTGAGACGCGAAGCTCAAGTCCCTCCCTGAATTTGTCGAGGGCCGCGTCGAATAGACCGATCGGACCGTAAACAAGGCCAATGTTGTCGAGAGTGTCGGCGAGACTGTCCTTGGCGCCGATGCGTTTGGAGATCTTCAGGGCCTCTCGGTAGTAGGTGAGGGCCTCATGAGGGTCGCCGTGGGTCCACTCAAGCAAGCCGAGTCCATTCAGCGACTGGGCCTCGGCGGACTGATGACGAAAAGTGGAGGAAGGATTGGAGCGAAGTATCGCCAATGCCTGGTGATGAGACTCCAGGGCTTGGGCGGTGAACCCGGATTCCCTGTAGGCATACCCGATACGGTTCATGAAGACGGCAGACTCCTCCGGACTCACGGGCAGCAAGAGTTCGGACGCGCCGGCGTAGCAGTCGATCTCGGCATCGATCCTGCCCAAGTGAGACCATTCCCAGCCCATTCGCTTGAGGGTCTCAGCCCGCTCGAAGACCGCCCCGCTTTCGGCAAATTGCGTCTCGACCTTCCGATAGGCAGTCAACACATCCTCATGACTGTGTTCGGGCCGGCCTTGCCTTTGGGAAGCTGCATAAAAAGACAGAAGTCCCTCTGCGAAATGGTGTTCTGCGGCGTCCGGAGGTCCCAGCTTGTCTGCTACCAGGCGATAGGCGAGCGGCTCATCCGAGGGATCGTAAAGGCGGACGATCAAACGGTAGGTTCCATCGCTGGGTGCGATGTAAGCCAATCGTTCCGCCCTTCCCGGCAAATGATAATCGACGGCCAGAATGGTGCGACCTTCCGGGTCGAGGAGGGTCGCGACCAGATCGGCTTCCCCTTGTTCAGCCCGCACATCGACCAGTTGGCCTCGTTTCAACTGGAGAGAATAGGCGTCTCCCACGTGGCCCGCGAGCCTGCCTGCAGTCAAACGCTCCGGCTGCAAGAGACCCTTCTCGTTTGCAGCAGGCTGCTGCTGGGCCGATTTCGGTACGGTGGGCGTAGAATGCTCATTTTCAGGGCCGCCGCAAGCCGAAAAGACAAGCAGGACGCCTGCCACACAAATCTGCTGCCCCGTCAGTCGGGCGCTCAGGAGAACCTCCGTTTCATAAATAGCGAACTCAAAAACTGCAAGTCGAGGAGATGCTTATTCGAAGGACAGCTTCCACCGGGTGACTGCGACTTCGACCGGTTCGGCTGTGTCTTCGCGAAATCCCAGTATCTTGACGACATAATCGCCGGGGGAAAGCTTCCATCGCTGTATTCCGAGCGAAAAGGAGACACGCGGACCTCCCCGTTCGGCGTCCTCGAGCAAGATGGGGCTGCCGGCGGCGTCCGCAGCCGGCCACACTCCAATCTGATAGCGGTGGAAGTCAACCTCTTCGCGCAAGGTGACAATGGCAAACAGGCGTTTGGCGGACGATGGTGCGGTAGTGGAGTTCAGATCCTCCTGACCGCTACGCTGCACGCCAACGGCGAGGTCGACGATGTAGGGGTCGGTGAAAGTGTCGCCTGAGAAATACACCCATCCCAATAGAAAACCGATCAAGCCGATCGCAAACCCCTCCGCCAAGCGAGGAAGGAACAGTGACCGGGCCGGTCGCAACGATCGTGCGTCCTGCTTTTGAACAGGTTGAGGTTTTTCCGGCGACCGAGTCTTTGCGGGCAGCCGTGCCTCCAAATCGCTCCAAGCCTTTTCGATGTCTGCATCCCCGATCACGGGCTGGGGAGTGGGAAAACTGCCTCCATCGGGCATCAGGGCCGAAACTAAGCCGGCGCAGGTCGAACACTTGGACACATGCTCCAGGAGAGCCTCGCGGTCATCCGACGAAACTCCCCCGGAACAAAGCAGTGCCACCTCATCCGGTGTCGGATGCTCCAGCGAAAGATCCTGATCGCTCATCAGGCTTCGTATTTCATCGGCGAGTGTCACATTCACTCCTATTCGCAGACCTCACGAATCATCCCAGTCATTATCAACGTCTTCCCCCAACTTTGCCTTCAACTCTTCTTTGGCCTTGCTCAGATGAGACTTGACCGTCTGGATCGAAATCTGCATCAGATCAGCAATTTGGCGGTACTTGAGATCCTTGGTGAGTCGAAGGAGGACGCACATCCGCCTGCGCGGCGGCAGTTCGTTCAATGCCAGTTGCAGCTTGTCTCGCCTTTCCTTGTGCAGCAGCTTGCGGAACGGTCCGTCGGATCTTGTCGATGCCCGATTGGCGGGGTTGAACAGCCCGGCCTTGGCCGCGTCATCGATCGGAATCTCTACGCCGCTCCGCTTTTGGGTTTTGCGTGCACGAACGAAATTCTTGAAAGTGCTTTCCGCGACCGCAGTCAACCACGTCGCAAGGCTGGCGTCTTCACGGAAACCCTCCAAGCCGGTGCAGACCCGAAGAAAAGTCTCCTGCACCAAGTCCTTGCACTCCTCATGTGTGCAGTTTCTTACCAGGAAAAAACGGAAGATGAATCGATAATACTGTTTGTATATGTCTTCCAGTCGTGCCATCTGAGCGGCAGGAATAGTCTTGTCGTCGAGCTTGGGAGCGACGGTTTCCGGCTCTGTCGCTTCTCTGGATCTCAGTTCTGGCTGTGGGGATGAAGAACCCATCGATAAATCCTGACGGAACGAGTATAGAGTCGCTCGCCGTCCCTGGTCAACCGATGATGCCTTAGAGGTTCTCGTTACCTAAAGGCGGCTCATCGGCAGAGACAAATCGAGTTAATCATCCGTTAGATCGAGCATCGGCTTTCAGGCCCCTCCGCCGGCCCAGGCGGGAACCAACACCATCCTCAACGCGTTGAGCGGGATGGGCGTCGATCTTGCCTTCGGAGTCGGAAATTACGGCGGAGTCCTATGCAGAGTCGACACTCAATACTGCTGCAAAAAGTCGTTGCATCTGGTCAGTCGTTGGAGTGAAGAGAGCAAAGAGGCTGTCGCCGCCCAGGTCGATGAACGGTTCATGCGCGCCGCCGTCCGGGCCAAGAAGCCCAGCGTTTCATGAGTAGGCGTTGGAAGTCGCGACCTGTCACCTCGCCGCCCCCGGCTCCTTCGTCCCATCCCAGCCGATGATACATGCATGGCCGAAGCACAGCAGGTTGCCGCACCAGCGGCCCTTGCCGAGGATGGGTCCTCGTCGAAGGGCCGCCGCGCGCATAGATTACTGCTCGCAGTCGCCTTTGCCGATGACCACGCCGTTGCCGTTGGCCTCCTGGCACTGGGCAGGATGAGCCCGACCGGGATGGTCGAAGGGCGCCGGAGTCACCTCGAAGGTGTCCAGAGACTCGTTAAAAGCCGCCAGGGCCTCGATGCAGCCGCTGTTGCTGATGGTCTTCTTGTCTTCACCGCACAAATCCTCGCATTCAGCGATCAGCAACTCGATATCGGGGCCGCAGTCGCCATTGTTGGCCGCCGTTGCCGCCAGATTCAGCTTGGCGGCGGTTAATTGACGCACCAGTTGGGTGTAGGCCGGGTTGCCGCGTGACTCGCGTCCGCCGGAAACACACATGGCCTCGGTGGCCGAGTCGCATTGCCCAGCCGCAATCGCTCCAAGCTCCACCCCGCAGACGTTGACGGGCAAGAATCCGGCAGTTATGCCCGGATGGGTGCCCCAGAAACCGGCCGTGCGCGTCAGGCATTGATCCGGGTCGTCCGGACCTTCGGTGCAAGACTCGCAAGCGGGGCCTAGAATGCAATCGCTGACGCACAGAGGTCCGGCCTTGGTGACGGTCATGGCAGCGCCGGCACCAAGCGTCGGCTGCTCACCCGCGATGGTGAGCCGCATAGTCACGCACTCGCCGGGGTCCACTGAACCTACGGCAACATCGCATTTGGCAACGAAATCGCCTGAACTGCCAAAAATGTCACAAGAAGGATCCTTGTCGTCTATGCCGCAGGCCAGAAGGGCGTTGTCGAAGCCGGAAATTTGCGAGAGCGCAATCTCTTGGTTCTCGGTCAGACACTCTCCCAGGCTGGGCAAATCGAGGTCGATATGAGAGAGGTCCCTGGGGGCATCACAGCCCGTTTCCAGTCCCGTCTCGTTGCAGACCCGGTAGTCCCAGTTGCTGGTTCCCGCATCCTGGTCGATATTGAAATCGATCAGGGTGATCCGGAATCCCTGTCCGCTGCAGATGCTGTTCTGGCTGTTGTCGCAATCACACGCCTGCGCCAGCGCAGGCGACGTCACGCCGGCCAATAAAATCATTACGGCGGCTACAAATATCCCTAGTCGGATAGTGTTCATCATCGCGCCTCTCCTTATTTGTGTGCGAGTTCTCGCACTAACCTAGCTCGCAGGCAAGCCTGCATGCTTCCCGCAGGCTCACCGAGCGTTAGGATAAGGCAAAAAGAGGGCGAATGCAACGGCTTTCTTATTCTAGAAAAACCGACAGGTCCTTAAAATCTACATTGAAAGTCTTAATAACAAAGCCAAAAACGGCATTATTGCCACAAACGCATTTTAGCTCTTGACCCGTCGTGCCGATAGATGCACCGTAGACAAGGTGTGGAGCTTGTAAGCAGGATCAAACAAAATTAGTTTCAGTATAAATCCTATTCTATGGTCAGAACGACGTCTACTTGTTCTTCTTTCCACCTTTTGGTCCCTTGGAGTTGGAGATCTCGACCTGGATGGAATGGGAAGCGGAGTTGCCAGCCTCGTCCCAGGCTTGCGCCTCGATGGCGTGGGCGCCGGCGGATTCCCGGCGGGTGTTCCAAGTGTAGGACAGGTTACCGGCACCGCTGTGGACCAACTGACCGTCAATGCGGAGCTGCACCAGCGAGAGTCCGCGGTCATCGCCGGCCTGAACGTCGATCTGTACGTTTCTGCTCAACGTAGCCCCATCTGCCGGTGAGGTGACAGCTACCGAGGGAGGAAGCGTGTCGGGCACGTCGGGCTGGTTGTCGACTTGCACCTCGACGTCGGCGGAAACACCTTGATTGCCGACGTCGTCATAGGCGATTGCGTGCAGAGTGACAGGACCATCGGGATAGTCCGACGAGTCCCAACTGAAGGCATATGGCGCCGCGTTGTCGGAAGCCACCCAGATGCCTTGCGCGTAGAGTTCGACCGAGGAGACGCCGACGTTGTCTGAAGCGCTGACGTTGACGGGCACGACTCCGGAAACGCTGCCTCCGCTTGGTGACACGATGGAGACTGAGGGGGGCGTGAAATCCTCGTCGGCTAGCCCGGCTGCGGACGCAACGGCCGCCCCGGCATCCAACCTCCCGTGGCCGAAGTAAATGTCGTAACCTGACGATCCCAGATCAGCAGTCGTGGCAAACAGGATATCCTCCAACTGAGCGGGCGTCAGTTCGGGATTGACCGCCATCATCAAGGCCACCGCGGCTGCCGTCACCGGGCTTGAATAAGAAGTCCCCGAGCGGGCAGCGAAGCCACCTCCGTTAACTGTCGTCCAGATACCAACCCCTGGAGCGGAAATATCGACATAGTCTCCGTAGCTGGAAAAGCTTGCTAGACCGTCGCTGCTGGTGGTCGCTGAAACGGTTATGACGGACGGGTTGGGCAGGACGGACTCGTACTGTCCCTCGTTCCCCGCTGAGACGACCACCACCCCTCCCAAGCTCCTCAGGTATTCAGCGGCACTCCTGACGGAAGAGTATTGGGAAACGCTGTAGCTGATGTTGGCTACCCTGGCACCGTGATCGGCGGCCCAGGTGACACCTTGAGCGATAGTACTCACATAGGCCAATCCGTCGGGCCGGCTGATCCGTATCGGCATGATCGAGGCGTCCCACGCAATCGAAGTGACGCCCATGCCATTGTTGCTGAGCGCGGCCACTACCCCGGCAACTCTCGTGCCATGGCCATAAACGTCGGAAGTATCAGCGTTGCGGTCGTAGAGGTTCCAGCCCGGTACAAGCTGAGCTGCCAAATCAGGGTGATCGGGATCGACCCCTGTATCGAGGATGGCGACCGTGACCCCTTGACCCAATGACAGGTCCCAGGCCTCGAGAGCGCGGATCCTTGGCAGATGCCAAGCATCGTCGAACATGGGATCGTTGGCAGTCGTCTCC
>DATIPQ010000021.1 GCA_035471785.1 Acidobacteriota bacterium | reverse complement strand
CGCATCGAATACATCTACCGCTCCGAACCCGACTATCCTTCCGAACGCTCGCCGCTGGCCGATCCGGCCCTTCAGCTTGAGGCCGGAGACCTTATTGAAGCCGTCAACGGCACCGGCGTCCTGTCGGTGCCCAGCATCTATCACCTGCTGCGCGACCAGGCCGGCAAGCAGGTCTTGCTGCAGGTGCGCGATGCGGGAGCGGACCAGAGCCGCCGAATCATCGTCACGCCCATCCGCTACGAGGACGACCTGCGCTACCGCGACTGGGAGTACACCCGACGCCTGCGTACCGACGAGCTGGGCGGAGGCAAGATTGGATACGTCCACCTGCAAGCCATGGGCGGCGGCAACATCACCGAGTGGTACCGAAACTTTTATCCTGTCTTCAACCGCCAGGGACTGATCGTCGACGTGCGCCACAATCGGGGAGGCAACATCGACGCCTTCATCCTCGACAAGCTGCTGCGCAAGGTCTGGATGTATTGGGCTCCCCGAACCGGCAAGCCCTACTGGAACATGCACTACGCCTTCCGCGGACACGTGGTGGTCCTGGTGGACGAGCGCACCGCCTCGGACGGCGAGGCCTTCGCCGACGGTTTCAGGAGGCTGGGCCTGGGCGAGATCATCGGAGTGAGGACCTGGGGCGGCGAGATCTGGCTTTCAAGCGAGAACCGTCTCAGCGACCTGGGATGGGCCCGTGCACCCATGTTCGGCGTCTACGGCCCCGAGCGAGAATGGCTCATCGAGGGCCACGGCGTGGATCCCGACATCGAAGTCCAAAACCTCCCCCACGCCACCTTCAACGGCTCCGACGCCCAGCTCGAAAGGGCGGTCGACTACCTGCTGCAAAAAATCCAGTCCGACCCCCGCCCCGTCCCCGAACCCCCGGCCTATCCCGACAAATCGGGCAACTGAGGGAGGGCCTCTGGATCTGTTGCAAAGGCTGCCGGATCTTAAGTCGGCTCAGTCGATCCCGGCTCGTTCGAGCGCCTCAATGACGGTCCCTAGTAGTTCCTGTTGTGACACAACTCCAGACGCTCCAGGTAAAGCCGGTGGAACTCCTCTTCGGACAGCTCAGGAAAGCGCCTCCGCAGCCCCTCGCGGAAAAGCCGCCGCGACATCTCCGACAGCTCAAAGGCCTTGGCCAGCCTCTGCTCCGGCGTCAACTTGCGCAAGGTCTCGATGTAGATCCGATGATTAGGGCGAGGCTTGATATCCATGACGCTCCGCCGCTCAGCCTAGCACAGCGGCTGCCTCACAGACGACCCAGAATCTGAACTGCGCCAGCTCCACCAGTCCAACCGGTGCGTGGAGTTCCTCACCCATTCGGCTCATGTTATCGTGTGGATCTCCAGCGTTCGATGGCTGGGTACGATACCACTGAATCAAGTGACCGTCGGCGATCTACGGCAGATGGCTGCGCCGATGTTTGGAGACATGGTCAAGGCCGTGGTGGATATCGAGCGGGAAATCATGGCTGTGGACGCTGAGCTTCATTCCGATCAGGAGGCCCTTCTTCTAGAGAAGGGATCGAAGCAAGAGAACTGTGGGGCATCAACCTTTATCCGGATGCTGAGTCCAACCGCAGCCGGCTTCGCGAGTTGTCGAGAGTGCGGGAAGCTCTTGCCGATCACTTTGTCTTCGACAACACCTATCAGTCCACCGACGAAGACTGGCGTCGATACTTCAACTTCTTTCTGTTTGCTGCCAGAGGAGATCGGTGAAAGGCGTCATGGGGCGGGCTTGCCGCCTAGTGCAGTGCGTCAGAAGTTTTGAGCCACCCTGTGGCGTTATCCCACGCTTTTCAGCGTTCGCACCCCGGCGTTCCGAAACCCAGGGTGGCGCCGCCGTCTCGCTGGCGCTCGCCGGGGCTGACCCTGGGCTGGCGAATCTGTCCCTGTCAGGGACAAGAACGGAGGGCCCTGGCTCAGAACTTATGACCGGCAGCACCAGTCGTAGCGAGCA